>NZ_JBEPAP010000003.1:0-213255 GCF_040298665.1 Streptomyces sp. NPDC001508 | reverse complement strand
GGCCGGGTCCCGTGCCGCGGGTGTCACATGTGCGAGTTGGAGCGTTGCGCCACGCTGGGCGTCCTGCCACTGGCCCGAGCCCCGCGCCGCAGGTAGGCGGTGCATGGCCGAGTCGGCTTCCAGGCCGCGTTGAGGGCCATGCCGCCGGCCGGAGCCCCGCGCCGAGTTGGCGGTCACGCGGTCGGGCGGAGGTTTGCCGCTTCTCGGGCCAGGGTTTCTATGCGGGGCCAGTCGCGGGTCGCCACCGCGTCCGTCGGTACCATCCAGGTGCCGCCGACGCAGCCGACGTTGGGCAGCGACAGATACTCCGCGGCGTTCGCCGGCCCGATCCCCCCGGTCGGACAGAAACGGGCCTGCGGCAGCGGACCGGCCAGCGACTTCAGATACGCCGTGCCGCCGGCCGCCTGCGCTGGGAAGAACTTCATCTCCCGCACCCCGCGTTCGAGCAGCGCCACCACCTCCGACGTGGTCGACACCCCCGGCAGGAACGGCACCCCGGACCCGGCCATCGCCGCCAGCAGCGCATCCGTCCAGCCGGGGCTGACCAGGAACCGCGCCCCGGCCGCGCACACGTCCGCCACCTGCTCGCGGCCGAGGACCGTACCGGCGCCGACCACCGCGTCGGGCACCTCGGCGGCGATCGCCCGGATCGCCGCCGGCGCGGCGGGCGTTCGCAGCGTCACCTCGATCGCGGGCAGCCCGCCCGCGACGAGCGCCCTCGCGAGCGGTACGGCGTCGGCGGCGTCCGCCAGCACGACCACGGGCATGACGGGCGCGAGATCCAGCGGTGATGAGGACATGCCGCTCATCCTGCCCGCGCCGAACAACATACGCAAAGAGCGTTGCGCATGATGCAACGCATGCCCGGGGTCGGCGTCAGTGCACGTCGTCGACCAGCACGTCCAGCGACCACGCCCGGCCCGCCCGCGCGGGCGCCTGCGCCTCCACCACGTACCCGAGATCCCGCAGCGCCGTCACCAGCTCGCCCGGATCCTTCGGCGCGGCACCGGACGACAGCAGACTGCGCACGATCCGCCCCTTCGTCGCCTTGTTGAAGTGGCTGACGACCTTCCGGGTCGGCGCGTACAGCACCCGCACGGTCGCCGTACGCCCCGCCACCTCGCCCTTCGGCTGCCACGCGGCGGCATACGCGGCGGACCGCAGATCGAGCACCGGCCCGGCCCCGGCCACCGCGGGCAGTACGTCGGCCAACGGTCCGCGCCAGTGCGCCCCCAGCGCCCCGAGCCCCGGCAGCCGTACCCCCATCGAGCAGCGGTACGACGGGATACGGTCGGTCACCCGGAGCGCACCCCACAGCCCCGAGAAGACCAGCAGCGACCGCGCGGCGCGCCGCTTGGCGGCCGGATCGAGGGAGGCCAGGCCGAGGGCGTCGTACAGCACACCCGTGTAGACCTCACCGGCGGGCCGCGCCCCGGCCGTACGCAGCCCGGCGTTCTTCGCGACCTCGCCGCGCAGCCCCTCGCTGAGCCCCAGCACCTCGCGCGCCTTGACCTCGTCCCCCGCGCACAGGTCGACCAACTCGTCGAGGACGGCCGCACGGGCGGCGGCCAGCCCCGGCAAGGACAGCGACTCCGGCTTCAGCGGGGCGCCACGGCCGGACGCGGCCTTGCCCTCGGACGGCGGCAGCAGGACAAGCACCATGACAGCACGGACTCCTTCTCTCGACCTGCGCGCCAGCGTACGGCGTACGCCCGCACCACAACCGACCGGCGGCGACGCCCCGGCACCCCGGCGGCATGGAACCGGACCGGAAGGCGTTGCAACCCCATGGTTCCGGGCGGGAGAACACAAAGGTGGTGGGGGCCGGTGGCCGAGCAGGCACTGTGGACGAGGGCGCGCCTTGGCGACTGCGGCCCCCCGCTCGACCTGCTGACCGCCCCCTGCCAGCGGCACGTCCACGCCCGCACGCGCACGAGGAGTTCACCGTCGGCGGGTGCGTCGGCGGCGCCGAGGCCATCGACTACCGCGGCGGCCGCATTCGCACCGGCCCCTCCTCCACCGTCGTGCCCGCCCCCGGCGAGACGCACACCGCCGGCCCCGCCACCGGCACCGACGGCTACGCCTGACCGGCACCGCCGGCCCCGCCACCGGCACCGACGGCTACGCCTGACCGGCACCGCCGGCCCCGCCACCGGCACCGACGGCTACGCCTGACCGACGGCGACGCCCGCTCCCTCGGCGAGATGCTGCTGACGGTGCTCGGCTACGCCGCGGCGCCCCTGATAGCCGCAGGTGCTGGCCGCGCCGGCCGGCCTGGGCGTGCTCTGCACGGCGGTCGCCTTCGTCGCCTTCCTGGAACTGATCAAGGAAGCGGGGCCGTATGTCGACCCGGCGGTCGCCGTCGCGGCGGGCGCGCTGTTCCTGGACGAGCCGCTGACGGCCGGGGTCACCGCGGCCTTCGCCCTGATCCTGGCCGGTTCCGTACTGGCCACGGCCGCCGGTCCGCGGCGCCCCGCACGCCCGGTACCATGGTCGACACGGCAGACGAGCCGGGCGGACGGCCGCGTGGAGTCCCTTAGGGGGCTTCCCGAGGAACGTCCGGGCTCCACAGGGCAGGGTGGTGGCTAACGGCCACCCGGGGTGACCCGCGGGACAGTGCCACAGAAAACAGACCGCCCGGCGCTTCGGTGCCGGGTAAGGGTGAAACGGCGGTGTAAGAGACCACCAGTGCCCAGGGTGACCTGGACAGCTAGGTAAACCCCACCCGGAGCAAGGTCAAGAGGAGCGCCGTGAAAAGCGCTCTGCGCGGACGTTCGAGGGCTGCCCGCCCGAGTCCGCGGGTAGACCGCACGAGGCCGGTGGCAACACCGGCCCTAGATGGATGGCCGTCACCCCGACCTCCGCAAGGAGCCGGGGAACAGAACCCGGCGTACAGCCCGACTCGTCTGCCGCCTTATGTTTCCGCGGTCAGCGGCCATGTTTTGTAGCTCAACAAACCCATCGGGTCGAAGCGAGACAGCCGTCAATGGCTTCCCCTCGGGTGTCGCGGGACGCGCCGGACGAACCCCCGTGCGACGGTGGAGGCTGCCAACCCGGCGACAGCGCAGCCCGGTCGCTCAGGAAGGCGCCTGGGGGGAGCATCCGCGTGGGCAGGAAGAGACTCGGTCAGCTCGGCCGCAGGTGCCGCAAGCCGGGCAGATGGACTGGCCGGTGCGCTCCTCAGCCCAACAGGGGGACGACAGAAGGGAGCCGCCGAAGCGGCGGTCGAGGTCGGATTCCGGGGCGCCGATGGTGGCGAGGCCATCCGGATCGAGCAGGGGGAAGGTGTGGCCGCAGGCGAGGCAACGGCGGAGTTCCCACCGGGTGCCGCAGGAAGGACAGAACACTGCGAACAGACCTTCATCGCGGGCTTCGAGCGTAGGTCGATTCCTGGCATCGGTTTTGGGGCACAGTGGGCACACTTCGAGGAGCGCCGTCTTCGCCGCCGCGTCTTCGAGCGCCGCACGCAAGTCCTGCAGCCGCTGTGCGTCATGCCTCCCGGCCCGGCCACCACTAGAGCGTGCGCGCGAACGGTTCAACAGCGCGGGCAGCCGGTCGAGTTCGTCGGGCAGCGGAGCGCGTAGAACAGCGACTCCGTCGGGGTGCAGTTCGAGCCAATCGCACTCCGAAAGGACTGAGCGTTCGGCTGCGGGCACAGACACCCGGTACGGATAACGGCGGGCATCGGCGCCCAGGGTCGCCCAGCGTATCGCCCGTACCAGACGGCTGACGCTGAAGATGTCCAGCGGGGACAACGGGGCGACGTCGGCGCGCTGTTCCGGCGCAGCACCGTCTCGGTGGCCAATGCGGTAGGAGGCACGGAGGACATCCGGTTCGGCGTCTTCCCGTGCTTGCAGCCGGCTCGGGTAGACGACGAGATCGTTCCCACCTTCAGCAGGCGGTCGTTTCCCGACGGCGTCGCTGATCAAGGCGGTGACCGAGGCCGCGTCGGGAGCCGTGCACAGGTCAGCGGTGACAGGCAGCACGCGCAGAGCCTGCTGTTCTCGCCAGTGGACGGTGAAGTCGCCTGTCAGGGACCAGGTGATCGTCAACGGTGCGCCGCGCATACGGAAGCGAGTGGAGCGGCCACGGCCAGGAGCCGGCTGGTCGGCGACCGGAGTTGCCTGGAGAAGTCTGCAAGCGAGGAGCAGGAGGAGACCTGTGAAACGTTCGAAGGCGACGCCGACTTCCTGTCGGCGCCGGTCGGTCTCAGCCGCTCCGAGCTGCGGGGCTTCTATGGTGGTGCACGCCTCCCACAGCGCGGCTACCCTCCGGTAGCCGGGATCGCTGCGGAACAGGTTGGTGGGATGCAGTGCGCGGGGCGGCGCGGCACGGTGGTCGACTGAGCGTGCCAGGGGTGAGCCCAGCATGATTTCCACAGAGGCGAGGGCGGATTCGAGCTCCCGCATGCGGATTCCCGCTGCTGCTTGGTGCTTGCTGGAGTCTTCGACATTCCTCAGCAGCCGGGTCAGGTCCTGTCGGGCCCGCCATGTGCTCTCCGCCGAGTGCATCAGAAGCCCATGCACATCGCCGACCATCCTGCTCAGGTCGCTCACCTTTGCGATCCGCTGCTGCAGATGCGACCGCATCACGCTGAGCACGGCGACAGCAACCCGGTTCTCGTAGATGTCGGCGTCTTCCTCGCTGCGGCGGGCCAGCAGCCGGGCCGGTCGGACGCCGGCGAGCGTGTGCGAGGCCCACTCTTCCGGGCGGGCGGCCAGCCGCGCCGCCGCGCCGGGGGCAATCGAGCGCACTCGGGAAGTCGGCAGGATCTCCTCCACCGTGCGCAGCCGTGTGTACGGGCGATTACAAACCGTACGCAGAGCACCGGAGTCGTGCTCGAAGGCATCCTCCACCGGCAGTGCCGCGGTCTCGTCGGAGACATCGAGGATGACAGGTGGCATAGCCAGCCAACCCTCGAGCGTCGTGGTCCCCTCGCTGAGACGTGTCGACAACGCGAGGAGATGGCGGACGAGCAAGGAATCGAGAGCCGGCTCCGCTGCTTCCCTGTTCATCGCCGGCCACGCGAGCGGATCTCGTCATCCAGCAGTTGTTGCGTCGCCAGGGGCTCGTGAGTGCCGTCGAACCCTCTCAGACTGTCCCCGAGGTCGGTGCGCAGTGTGTCGAGGGTGTCGGCGTGGATGTCGTACCGTCCTCGGACAGATCGCAGGATACGGGTGGACAGGAGGTGGTCCAGAGCCTCACCGGGGCTGCCGCCTGCGGCGACCACGACGGGGGCGAACTCCTTGATCTGCAGTTCCAGTCGGTTGCCCCAGCCGATACGCAATTCCTCGGCGAAGCGCCGACGCCAGTTGTCGTCCAGGAAGTGAACGATGTCGGCGGCGTGGGCGCTGTAGTCGGCCCGTGCTTGGCTGAAGGCTTGAGTGAGACCTCGGTGGGCGACCGGCTCCGGAGGCGCGGTGGTGGTGTCTGGGATCTCCGGGTGTTGCCAGGGCAGTTCAAGAACGAATGCCCGGTCGTAGGTCTTGTCGGCGAAGCCGACGGTCGTTTCGTCGTGGTTGGCGGTTCCGATGAACCACACGTTGTCCGGAACGGCGATATGCGTTCCGTCGATCAGCAGTCGGGGAGGATTCTTGACGGGCGCCGTGGTCAGCGCCAGCCTGGGCCGGTCCTTGATGGACAAGGCCGAGAGCACTCCACTGAAGTACTGCTCAGGGTGGGAGAGGTTCATCTCGTCGAGCACAATGAAGAACGGCCGATCCTTGAACGCGGGGCACTGCGCCTGGTACAAGGCCTTGGTGAATTCGGATTCGTAGAAGATCCGGTCGAAGCTGTTGTAGTACCCCATAAGATCCTGCGGCTCCCGCCAGCCGGCCTGCACGGGGACGACAGCCACGCTGCTCGCGCTGCCGAAAGCGGTCGCCAGCGCATGTGCGAGTCCTGTCTTACCGATGCCGCTGATGCCCTGGAAGAGATGAAGTCGGCTCATGGCCATGCCTGCCAGGACAAGGCGCAGATCCGAATCGCGATAGGAGAGGCCGGCCCTTTGCCGGATGACCGCCTGCATCTGCTCCACGAGTGCGGGCAGTTCCGGAGCCGTGGGAGCGGATGGCAGGGGTGTGCCGAAGTCATGGTCCATGCGTGAGCAGGCCGGGAAGGCGTGGCCTTCCTTGCCGGCTTGGGCAGTGGCGTTGAGCTTGGCGGCTTCCTCATTCAGTAGGTGCCGAAGCTGGCTGTTGGCGGCGCTCAGCCAGTTGTTGGCTTCCAGGTAGTTCTGACGTTCGTTGACAGCGATGCGGTCGCGTTGCAGAGCGGATTCCAGTTCGCCTCGTTCCCTCACCAGCTCTTCGTTGTCGGCGGCCAGCTGCATCACCTGCTGTTGCAGTTGTTCGAGCATGCGGGCATCAGCCCGTGGCGCGGTGGCGTTCTCCTCTGTCAGCCGGGCATTCTCGGCACGAAGTTCGGCCAAGCGCTCGACGACCTGCTCCAGGGTCAGACCACCGAGGGAGGCCAGCGCGGTCTCGTACTCGGTGAGGCGGGCAGTGAGACGTTCGTTGCCGGCAGTCAGAGCTGCCACCCGGCGTCGGCCCTCCTCCATCTGCTCCATCAGCTGGCCGGTGCGGTCTGCGACCTCACGCTCGAACCGTTCGGCACGGCCCGACTGTTGCTCCCTCAGCGCGGTTCTGAGCTGGGCCACGTCCTCGTGTTCCCCGTCCAACCGGACCAGCTGGGTTCGCAGGTCCCGCTCCCGCTGGGCGAGTTCGCTCTCCCGCTGGTCCAGGGCAGCCTGGGCGTCAGCGAGGCGACGCTGCGCCTCGCTCCATCTGGTCTGCCAGGCCCGGCGGTCCGTGTCGAGGGCTTCGACAGCCTCCCGGCGCCGCTCTGTCAGCCAGGATTCCAGTTCCTGGCCCGCCTTCATCCGAAGTTCGGCCAACCGGGCTTCGGCCGTACGCTCCCGATCACAGAGTTCGTCCTCCTTGCGGTCGAGTAGAGCGGTTCGGGTGTCGAGTGTCTCCTGCTGTTCTTGGAGGGCTGCGGCTTGCTGAGCCTGTCGGGCGAACGCGGCATCGAGATCCGACCGCTCGGCACGGAGCTGTTCACCCTGGACTGTCAGCGTGTCCGTGGCTTCTGCCTGGCGCTTGGCGAGCGCACGGTAGAGCTGCCAGGCGTGCTCGAGTCCCAAGCCCCCGCTGTCAGCCCCGTCACCGGCGGCCTGGACCAACTGAGCCTCGGAGGCCACCTGTTTGATTTCTTCGAGCAGCGCCGCAGTACCGTCCGGCGCTGCTGGAGGCCCCTCGGGGGCCGCTGTCGCGGATGGGCGGGCCCGGGTGGGAGCGGGACGTTGAGACGCCTGCGGCTGGCCCGGCCACACGGGTCCCTTTCCCTTACCGCGGCTCCGCGTCTGCTTTCTCCCCATGACGTTGGTTCACCCTCTTGCTGTCGGTCGGTCACCGCTCAGTCCGAGCAAATGGCGGGCTGCTTCGTAGGTGAGAGTTCGGATGCGGTCCAGATCGTCGGAGGACGGGGCGTCAGTCGGTCCGTGTGTGGCGTTGTTGCGCAGGATCCGCGACCGATCGAGGTCCTCCAGAAGCGTGGGACGCTGCCGGACAAAAGAATTGAGGGGATGCTGCTTGTTTTCTCCGGCCGCCCACACTGCCCTGATGATGTCACCGGCCAAACCGTTATTCGGCCTGGCGCAGTTCCTTTGCATTTCCGGGGGCACTGAGGTGGCGCCGAGCCGGAAGGCAGTCAGCACGAACGCGCGCTCTCGTACGGCCGGCACTCTTGACGTCGGCAGCTGCGCGGGGAACTTTTCGTTGAGCCCTGGAAGTATGCACTCGAAGACACGGATCGCGTTGCGAGCCGCGTTCTCACGTTCCCGTGCAGTGTCCTTGACTAGGGCCAGCTCGATGTCCGCGAGATGGGCGAAGACCTCGGGGTGCTCACGGATCTCTTCGCCCAGGATCCGCACGACATCGGCGCGGGCGTCCTCGGCGAGTTCCCGGTCGACCTTGCGGGCGGTGGCGGTCCGATCGCGGCGGTCCCGGCCGAGCAGGTCGTTGATCAGCCGACTCAACTCGTCGTCCTGCTCGGCGTAGCTGGTCAGCAAGTCGGCGAAGACCCGCCCGTCGCCCACGGCGAACGGGTCGTGGACAGTCCACATGCGTCCGGATCCGTCATCGCCCTTGACGGCATAGCACACCAGGTAGGCAGGGTTGGGAGCGCCGTGAAATCCAACTCTGCGGGCCGCCACGGAGGTGCGGTCGGCGTTGCGGGACGTACCGCGAAGGCCACGAGCCGCCATGTCATGATGTCGGCAGGCGTCGAGCACAGCACGCTCTGACGGGCGCATCGAAGAGCCCTTGCCACGCAACGTCAGTGCACTGACTTCCCGGGAGGCGCCAGCGGTGCCGAACTGGATGGTGACCCGGCGTCCGCGGTGCTCCCGCACGTCGGCGCGTACGGGGTCGGCCACCAGGATGCGCGGGAGCAGTGTCCCGCCGGCCGGGTCCTGGAAGATGCGCACCAGCTGAGGATCCGTTTCCTTCACCTCTCCCTCGGCCAGTGTCTGCCGTCCCTGTTCGGTCAGCGTGAGCCCAGGCTTTATCAGCCGGCCCTCCACCAGCCGGGCAATTACGGTGCGGCACAGGGTGGCGTCCAGTCCGATCAGCCGGGACAGGTCGCCGATATCGCGGATTCCGGCGGCGCACAGACGCAACACCACTGTCTGGAATACGTCGAGGGTCCGGGAGTAGCCGGTTGGTGCGGTCACTTGGTAGACCCATAGGGGCAAAAGGACGGGCCGATAGTGCTCGCGAGGCGGGAAAGCGAGCTGGAACACCGGGGTCCTACGGTCGAATGACACGGCCGTCCACCCCTTTCTGGCACAGGGCGAGGAAAGCGGCCAGGGGTTTGATTTCCGAGGGCGAATCGGGGCCGAACATGTCGCCGTCGCCGACCACCACGAGCAGCCGCTGCTGACGGCTCATCGCCACGCACAGTCGGTTGGCGACGGTCAGGTGCCCATAGGCGCGCTTGGTGTCGGTCCGAGCGGCCGGAGCGCAGCTGCGTACCGTGGACAAGTAGGTGACAGAGAACTCCATTCCTTGGAAGGCGTCGACGGTACCTACCCGCAACCGGTCCAGCGGCGCGCCGTCCTCGTCCCGGCACAGCCGGGGCACGGGGCGCCATCCGTCGGCCTCGGTGAACTCGGCGAGCCCGGCCTTCTTCAGTTCCTTCCATATCTCGGTGACCTGCGCGGCGTAGAACGAGATGACCCCGAAGGTCAGCTGTCGGTGGCGTTCGATCAGGGCAGCGATCTCTGCTGCGACGGCAATGGCTTCAGCGGTACGGGCCCGGCTGGTGCCGCGTGACGTCTCGCCGCCGGACGACAGCGGTATGGGCAGCCACGCCGCGGGAATCTCTCCGTACCGGTCGATTCCGTGCGTGAACTCGGCTGCTTCACGGCCGTTGCGCAGCGTCCCGCCGTAGAAGTTGTCACTGACGAAGCTGCCGAGCACCGGATGCATCCGGAACTGGGTGTCGAGGCGGACGAACCGGGAGTGTCCGTCGGGCGAGCCGTGCTCCCACTGTCTGGCCAGGCGCTGGAACAAACTCTCCTGCAACCGGTCACGAACGTCGTCGCCCAGCGATCCCAGTTCCCGTTCCACATCGGGTTCCAGCATGTGGGGAAGCTGCTCGTGGTCGCCGACCAGAACAATCCTGCGGCGGGCCTGGGCGAGCGGGATGAGCAGATCGAGAGGGTTCGCCCGCGCGGCTTCATCGACGATGACCGACTCGAACACCCCGTCCTGACCACCTGCGTCCGCCATGGCCTTGGACACTGCCTGCTGGCATGTGGAGGCGAGCGAGACGGTATAGGCACGCAGGGTGTCGTCGACCCCTTCCGGGTCGCTGCGCAGATCGTCCCGATAGTCGAGCAGCGCCGCCGCTACGGCATCGGGTGATCGGGTGACCGCCTCCGCGAGCTGGGCAGCCAGGCGGTCGAGGAGGGCCACGATCTCGGGGTCGGCGACGGTGACCTCTGGCAGCCGGATCCGCGCGGTGAGATTGTCGAGCAGCGTGTCGCGCAACTCGGCCAGCGACTCCAGCAGTTGTGGCAGCGACGTGGTGCCCCGGATCGCCGCCCGCAGGGGCTCGCGGTACGCGATGCCCTTGAGCAGCGGGCTGTCGATGAGGTCGAGCCGGGTCAGCAGCGCGCGGGCCGTATGGGGTCCGTCGTCCTCGAAGCCCGCCGTTGTGCAGCGCAGGGACCTTACGTACGGCAGCAGGTCCGCGCGGGTCTCAGGGTCGGCGGCGGCTCGGTGCCGGTGCCTTTCGGCTCTGTCCTTCTGCGCGTGTAGTTCCTCGACCAGTGACGGTTCGGCAATGCCGCCGAGTTCGGCCAGCACTTGGTCGAGGAACTGAGACAGAAACTCGGGCGGGACCGGTGCTGCCCGATATGTGGCGGCGAACTCCGCGGCGGCGCGTTGAGCAGCAAGATGGTGGCCCACGGGCCGCTCACGAAGCCGTAGATCGGCAGATCGGGCTGCCTCGATGCGCCAGGTGTCCAGCGCGACCGTACTGCCCCGGCCGCGGGAATCCACCTTCAGCGGAGGCAGGCCGAAGACCCAGCCACGACTGACCAGATGGTCGACCGCCGCGTGCTGGAAACTCGTCAGCAGCGTGGTTCCGGCGACGTTTCCGCCCTCGGCGAGATCACCCAACTGGTTCACCAGGGCGGCGATCACCTGAGTCTTGCCGGTACCCGGAGGCCCTTGAATGATTGCCACATCAGGCGTGTTGAGGGCGGTGAGTACGGCTTCCCGCTGAGCGTGTGTGGGCCCGTGCGGAGCGAAGCAGTCGAGCGCCGAGCGGGAGAGCTTCGTGATCCGCCGTTGCGCCGGCTGCGGCCAGGAGCCACCCTCCAACAACGTCGGCAACGCGGGAATGTGCGTCCCGTCCGTGCGCAGCTTCTGCATGGCGTTCTCGCGCCGGTCGAGCCGGCGCTGGTCACCGCGGTGCGCGAGATAGAGCCAGCCCACGGGCGGCGGATCCTTCTGGTCGCTGAAGGTCCCGGCAAGGCGCAGGGTCTCGGTGACGCTGTCGTATCCGACCGGTTCACCGATCCAGGCCCGCCCCTTCTGGGCACGGGAGGCGACCAGCCATTCCCGGTCCGTCATCACGGCATCGGTTGCGGAGGCCGGCACCTCCGTTGCTGCCTCGATCTCCACTCTCTCAGCCGTTGTGGCGTTCTCCAGCGCGGCTCGGGTACGGGGCAGCGCCCGGCTCAGGTCCACGGTGAAGGCGCAGCGGCCGTCGGACTCGACCTTGACCGCGGTGTAGCGGATGGTCCCGAAGTCGCGGATCCGTCCCCGGATATGGCGGGCCTCCAGTTCCTGGTACCTGTCCCACATGGCCAGGTAGCCGTTCTGGTTGGCCACCAGGTCGAGCCCCTGCTGGATTCTCTCCCGGTCGCGCTGTCTGGCGGTCATGTCGCGGAACTCGATGGCCCCGACCGCCAGGGCCTTCTGGCCGACGCCGCGGTCATGGACCGCACCGAGCAGACGGATGATGCGGTAGCCCGCACTGTGCTTTTCGACGTCGGCCATGAGCCCGGGCCCGTGTACCCGGAAGCCGGCATCCAAACCTCCCGCCGGTCCTGCCGAGACCACCATGCGCCAGGCGGCGGCAAAACCCCCGGGGCGGGGAGCGAGGAGAAGCTCGCGGGTCAGGAATGCCATGACGGCTGCGGCATTGGCGGCGTCGGCCCGACCCGCGTACTTCACAGCGTCTTCCAGTACGGCGTCGTTGATGTCGAGTTGCAGTCCGGAGCTGAGTGGTACGGCGAGCCCCATCGCCGGCGCGTAGGTGTGAGCCCGCACGGTGAAGGGCTCGTCGATGGCGGGCGCGGATGAATGCGCCCTGCCCGCGCGGGGCCGCTGTTGTGTGTGCGCGGCGGGCGGTCTCGGCACGACCTCATGAGCAGTCACAGCTACGCAGTTGGCTCCGGCGGACCGCACCTGGTCAAGCTTGCGTCGGTCCTCGGGGCTTGCCGGGCGGACACCGTATGTGGCGGAGGCGGTGACCAGGTCGAGCTGACCGGTGGGCCGGTGATGAAGGCGGATCTCCGTGCCGCGGGAGAGTTTCTGGTCGGGAAGTCCCTGTGGCACGCGGTGCCACAGGAGCGACACAAAGATCGGTTCACCCGGCATACGGGCCGGCATCGCTGGTTCCTTGGAGTGGACACTCACCTACCTGGCCTCCAGAGCCGTCAGACGTACCCAGCGGTGGACGGCGTCTCGCTCTCCGAAGTGCAGCGTCCAGGGCCGGCCGTCGACGGGAGCGGTCGCCTGGCCTCCCAGGGCTATCTCCCGCCAGGGGCGCCCATCCTGATGGTCGAGCCAGAGGCTGTTGCGCGAGAGGTTCAGTACGGTGGCGTCCTGCCCGTCGAGCCGTACTTGTGCGATCACGGCGTCGGGCTGGTCGGGGGCGGGAGAAGCGTGACGTGCGGTGAGCACCGTTTCGGCGTCGGGGCGCAGCACGGTGAAATCCGGCAAAGGCACTTCGGACAGCCGGACGTCGGGTATGTCGGCGCCGGTCTCCGATCGGCCTTCCGGCTCAGCACCCACCGGCCCGGTCAGTCCATGGCGCAGCACCCAGGTACGGTCTCGGGCGCGTCGGCACAAGAGGCATGAGGTTGCGGCAGCACGGTAGGTCCAGCGGCAGTCCGGGCACCGAACGGTTTGTGCTGCCGCGGAGTGCAGTGCTGCGGCCCACTGGGCGGCGGACGGGCGGACGAGAGGGTTGGTCACGGCGTCGACGAAGCACTGGGAGGCCAGTTCCCACAACCGACTCGACAGCAGTTCTTGCCGAGGTGTGATGCCGACGGTGCACTCGTTGGTGCGGTCGGTGGGGTGATCGATCCACGGCAGGCGGAAGCGGTCGGCGTACTCCTGCTGGTGGTCGGGATCGGAATCCAGTACCTCGTCACCACGGAACGGATGGCTCGCTGTCAGGGTTTCGAAGACCAGCACACCAAGCGCATGGGCGTCTGCCAGGGTGCTTGCGCCGCTGGAGCCCGCAACGATCTCCGGGGCCCCGTATCCCGGGGTGTGCACCGGAGCGGAAGCGACCGCGGAGACGAGACCGAGGTTGTCCACGTCGATGAGCCTGATCTCCTGCTGCTCAGGAGCGGCGGACACCAGGACGTTGGACGGAGACAGGTCCTGGTACACGATGGCCCGGGCGTGCAGGCGGGCGATGGCGTCTGCGAGTTTGGCCAGCAGACGCAGTCGGCGTTCCAGTCCGCCGGTACGCAGGTACCAGGCCGCCAAGTCTTCCTCGTCGCAGACGCAGAGCGTGTCCAACGGCACCATCTCGTCAGCGAGTTCCATGACGTAGCCAAGCTTGGGAGGGGCAAGCAAGGCCAGTACGCCGGCCAGCGGGACATCGTCCAGCGGAAGCCGCTGGATACGCCGCAGCCGAGCGTGTACGGCCTCGGCCGCTTCCTGAGTCGGAGCCGTGATCATCTTGACGGCGGTGCGTCCCCCTCGGGCCAGCCATACCTCGCCCTGGCCGCCGGCTCCGATGGAATGAGACAGCGACCACAGTTGGTGATACTCGTCCTCGACCGGCCGCAGCAGACCGCCGAGGTCCCAGCGCGATGTCACCGGCTTTCCTCTCGCTGCGTGTTCCTGCCGGCTCAGGCGCCGAAGTCGGACAGGTCCTCGGGGTTCAACACCGGTGTCCGGTCCGGGCGGGTGCTCTGAGCGCGTTGAGTGACAGTGACCGTCACCCAGCGGAAGTACTGCTGGATCCGACTGACATCCTGCGCCTCGAATACGCCGCCGGCCTCATCGCCGACGAACCGGCGCAGCACAGCCCTCGCCTGCTCGGTCATGCCGGGCCCGCCGATGGCGACCGCAAGTCGGGTGGCCTTTGCACCCTTTGGGGAGTCGAGCAAGCGGTCGAGTGCTTCCTCCCAGTCGTCAGTGGGTTTCCCGTCGGATACGAGAATGAGAGTGGGCGAGAACGCACGGGGCGGGACAGTCGCCTCGTCACGCAGCAGTTCGTCGGCGAGCGCGAGAGCGGCGCCCAGCGGCGTGCCGCCCCGGGCTTGCATGTCGGTCCACGACGCTTCGGCTGCGGGAACCAGCTCCTGGTGCAGAACCGCGCCATCCTGGCTGAAGGCGATCACTCCGACGTGAATGGCGCCCCGCCCGACGTCGGCCGTTGCGAAGTCGCCGAGCATGCGCCGGATGCACTCGTTGAGTACATCGATCTTCTCCTGGGGTTCCCCCATACTTCCGCTCACGTCCGCCAGCACAAGGACCGGCAGTGGACGTGCTTTCGCAGCCATGAACCGCGGCGCGGTACCCACGACGCCCCCCAACGTTCTCGACCAAGGTGACCGCTCAGACCGGCACGCCGGTCGCGGCCAAGCCATTCTTGGCAGTGGGGCACACAAGGTACTACGAATCACGCCTGACGGTGCCTCACACGGCAAGCCTGGGCTCGATCAGGGAGTTGGCGGAATCTCCCACCTTCGGCATGGGAGACGCCGGCGGCTTGTCGAAGCAGGGCATCGCGATGACTCGGTGGTGCTGTACCCCACGTGGTGAGGACCGGCACCACTACGGCGGCGGGGCGAGGGTGAGCGGAACCGCGCCGTACTGACGTCATGCCCGTTCGGCATGACGGCGTGGGTGATCGGCATTGGCGTGAGGAGTCGTGGGCCGTGATGCTCGGTGGAAGGCGCAACGCGGCGTGAAAGATGAGGCTTTGACAAATGTGTCATTACGACTCGCTCGTACATGACGCCAAAACAGGTGTCCATGTACCTCTGACCTGTGCCGTGACGCGACGGAGCCGGAGGCCCCCCTCGGGCTGACCAGCCGGTGGGCGCAAGGCGAGACCACAGGTACCGCCCTGTTCTCGCGAACGGTCACCCACTGAACAGGAAGGAGCGGTAGATAGTGAGGTTCTTGCGGCGGATGGTGGATGAGACGCTTGTCGGAGCAGTGAGCTACGTGCTCACGTGCAGGCTGCCCGGCGGCTGCCTCCTACGGGCGTCCTCCGCGCGAACACACAACAACCCCGAACGCCCGCACGGCGGGGCTGAAGCCCATGGGCGCCGGCGCCGGCGCCAGGCTGTAACCGCCTTCTGTACGACAGAGGGCCTGAACATCGAGAAGGTTTTGTGTTATGCCGAGCACTCAATGGCGCGAAGTGTTTCTGCCTGACGAGAGTACCCAGCATGCGGAACAGGTGCACGTTTTCAGTGAACTGCAACGTAAGCGTCTGAAAAAACACGGCCACGGGAGAGCACTGCACCGCAATCAAGTAGCTGCCCTGGAGGCCGCCCTCGTGGTGGAAGAAAATCTTCCTGATTATGCACGGCAAGGAATTTTTGCGGCTCCCTCTGTTTTTGAGGCACAGGTTCGACTGTCCAATGGAAACTTCTCCGCCGACCGGGCTCCTGACATCCGCGGTTTCGCGATCAAGGTGCTCGGCGCCTCGACGCCGTCGTCCGCCGACGTCGAGCAGAACTTCACCCTGGTCAGTCAGGAGACCCTGAAGGTCAGCGGCAGCGCGGACGTTGTCGGAATCGTCGATCTCTCCACGAGTGCGCCCGGCGCCGCGCTTCGTAAGGCCGTGTCGAAGCCGCAGCTCACATGCGGCGCTGTCACGAACCTCCGGGACATGGTGAAGCCGTTCAGCGGATTCGCCACGCATGACTTCTTCAGCATCATGCCCATCACGTTCGGCGACTACGCGGCACGGGTGAAGCTGTGCGCCGCCTCGACGAAGACAAACAAAGAAGCCCGCAAGGATCTGGCCGCCGACATCTATGGGCGACTCGCGGACGCCGACCTGGAGTTCCTTTTCCAGGCCCAGTTCTTCGAGGACGAGAGTCGTACGCCGATCGAAGACTCCTCGGTCCGCTGGGACGCGCCGTGGCTCACCGTGGCGCGATTGCATGTGCCTCGGCAAGCACCGGACGAGGCGTTGGCCGAGACCGTCGAGAAGAGCAGCTTCAACCCCTGGATCGCGGCAACGGAGCATCGACCTCTCGGGGAATTGATGCGTGCTCGCCAAGCAGCCTATTCGCTCAGCTGGCGCAACCGGGTTGTCACTCCCTGACGTCCTGTCCGTAAAGCGCCATTCTATTGTCGCCCTACAGAGGTGATCACCCGAACAGGATTCTTCTGGTTCGGGTGATCACTCGGTGGTCGGGGCATAGCAGCAGGGCATCTCCGCAGCGCGGGCGCGACCTCGCCTTTGACCATCTGTTTGATTCTGAAGCCGTTTCGGCATATGCCGTGATGGGTGTGGCTACGATGAGCCTCATGGACCTCGACATACGCCGGGTGCGCTACTTCGTGGCCGTGGCCGAGGAGTGCAGCTTCGTGCGGGCGGCGAGCCGCCTCTACATGACCCAGCCGGCGCTCAGCCGTCAGATCCGGGCACTGGAGGAGGATCTGGGCGTGGTCCTCTTCCTGCGTGACCGGCAGGGCACCGTACTGACGCGGGCGGGGCACCAGTTGCTGGAGGACGCCCGGCCGATGCTGGCGATGGCACAGGCGGTGCAGCAGCGGGTGCGGACGGCGAGCCGGGAGGTGAACCAGTTCTCCATCGGCTTCATGCCGGGTGTCAACGTCACCCCCATCGTGCGGGAGTTCGCCCGGATGGCGCCGCAACTCGACATCGATGTCGTACACACCTCGATCACCGACCAGGTCGACTTCCTCCTCGACGGGCGGGTCGACGTGTGCTACGTCCGACTGCCCCTGCCCGAGGGCATGTTCGAGGTGGTCCCGCTCTTCCCGGAGCCCCGTGTGGTGGCGCTGTCCAGTGAGCATCCGTTCGCGGAACTCAAGGCAGTGCACATCGAGGACCTGCGTGACATGACCTTGCTGCAGGATCCGCGGGACGTACCGGAATGGCGTGGGCGTGTCCCGCGCGATCCGGTGACGCCGCAGCAGGACACCGGACGGTTCCCGGCGACGATCGAGGAATGCCTGCAGACCGTCGCCTTCGGGTCCGGCTGCTATGTCATGCCGGCCGGCATGGCCGGCTTCTACCGCCGTGACGACGTCGTGTACCTGACGCTGGAGGGCGTCGCTCCGCGCATGGTCGCCCTGGCCTACTCCAAGCACCGGACCATGCCCGAGCTGGTCCAGTTCGCCGAACTCTCGCGTCGCATGCTCGGCCCAGGCCCGGACTGAGGCCCGGTGCCGGCCGTCCGGCCGCGTCTGCTCGACCGGCATGAACGGACACCGGCCGGGGCCCGCCCGGCACCGGTCCGTCAACAGCGGTCCACCACTGAGACGGGGCTCTCGGGGCCGGGTACGTCCCGTGTGATCGCGGTGCTGAGCAGGGCGGCCGGCCGTTCAGCCCAAGGGGGGCAGGAGGCCGGTCTGCATGAGGAAGCCCGCGAAGTTCCAGTAGTCCCGGTTTTCGGTGATGAGTCCGTCGGTCCGCACGCCGATGGTGACGCCGGGGCACTCGAACCGCTTGCCGGTGGCAGGTATCCCCAGTTCGGGGTTGGCACGGTCGTGGGTGCCGGAAAGGACCCACTCGAACGAATAGGAGTCGCGCGATTCCACGACCTTCCCCAGGGCGAAGACGTAATCGCTGGACAGGCTCCTGTCCATCCCGTCGATCAGCGCCTTGACCGCCTGCTTGCCCTTGAATATGCCACCGAAAGCGGTGTCGACGACCTGGATGTCCTCGCTCATCATGTCGACGACCGCCTGCGAGTCATGCCGGTTGCAGGCGTCGACGTAGCTCTTCACCCAGGAGGGCGGGTTCTGCTCGTTCATGGGTTTCCTCACTGGTTCTCCATCGGATGCGACGGCTCGCACGGCGAAGCGCATGACGCCCGTCGGCGCGGAGCAGCCCGGTTGCCGGCGCGTTTCGGAAGGGGCGCATATCTGCGTACACCGATTGTCGAGCAGAAGGAATCCGTGCCGCCAATGCCGAATCGGACCGTCCTGATGCCGCATCGGCATGTTGAAGGGCGCCAGTCGACGGACCGGCACGCTACGCCGATGGCCACGGTGACGGCGTTGATCCCGAGGAGAAGAGCCGGGGGACAGGGCGTAGAGGACACCGCCGAGGGCCGGGCCGGCCAGGTCTCGGCCGAGGTGTCCGGCCGCGATCAGGGAGCTGTCGGTCTTCTCCAGTCTCTCGTCGGCGGGGATGAGAGGACGAGGGACTGGGCGGCGGTGTCGTAGGCCGTCCCGCCGCTGTCCAGCAGGAACGCCAGGACGTACAGCAGGACCATGCCGTACGGGTACTCGTGCAGCACAGCCGCACCCGGGCGAGAGAAGCGAGGGCACGAGCCATGACGACACCGATGCCGGGCGTCCGCCCGCAGACCCGCATGGACCTGCTGGGGATCTACCTCAATGACCATCTGGCAGGTTCCACGGTCGGAGCCGGACGGGGAGGGGAGGAACGCGCCTGCTTCGTCCCGGTTGTCCGTACGGCCAGGTGGGCAGCCGATGGTCACGGGCGGGTGTCCCTGGCGGTACGGCACCAAGTCCTAGGTCCCGCGCCTGATCGCCCCTCCCGCTTTCTGCTGCTAGCGTGCAGTTGCGCATGGCTCGCAATTACTGGCGATTATCACGGAGGATGTTGGACATGCCGGTCTACACGCTCCCGGAGCTTCCGTACGACTACTCGGCGCTCGCCCCGGTCATCAGCCCCGAGATCATCGAGCTGCACCACGACAAGCACCACGCCGCCTATGTGAAGGGCGCCAACGACACCCTGGAGCAGCTCGCCGAGGCGCGGGACAAGGAGTCGTGGGGCTCGATCAACGGCCTGGAGAAGAACCTGGCCTTCCATCTCTCCGGGCACATCCTGCACTCCGTCTACTGGCACAACATGACCGGCGACGGCGGCGGCGAACCGCTGGAGAAGGACGGCGTCGGCGAACTCGCGGACGCCATCGCCCAGTCGTTCGGCTCGTTCCAGAACTTCAAGGCCCAGCTGTCCAAGGCGTCCGCCACGACGCAGGGCTCCGGCTGGGGCGTCCTCGCCTACGAGCCGCTGAGCGGTCGGCTGATCGTCGAGCAGGTCTACGACCACCAGGGCAACGTCGGCCAGGGCGCCACCCCCGTCCTGGTCTTCGACGCCTGGGAGCACGCCTTCTATCTCCAGTACAAGAACCAGAAGGTCGACTTCATCGAGGCCATGTGGAAGGTCGTCAACTGGCAGGACGTGGCCAAGCGTTACGCCGCCGCGAAGAAGCACGGCAACAGCCTGCTGCTCACGCCGTGACGCCATAGCCGCGTCCGCCGCGCAGCCGTCCTGCCCGTGACCGTCTTCTCACCTCTCACCGGCAGGCGCCCCAACGGAACGCTCCCGCAAGCCGAATGGCTGCGGGAGCGTTCCCATGCCGCCCAGACCCGGCGTATCCGGCGATCGGCGGTCCGTCGCCCGCCGTCAGTCCGCGGACAGTTCGGCGCGCACCTCCCGGGCCGCGGCGACCGGGTTCTCCAGGGAGGCCGGGACCTCCGGCCGGCCGCGCGTCCTCAGACCGCGGTCGGGGCTGACCCACAGGCGTTCCACCGGGGGTCTGGCGCCTGCTCGCAGGGAGACCACCACGGGTGGCCTGGCGGTGGCCCGGCGGTCGTGCCCCCGCCGTATTCGGCCCCGGTGGTCCGGGGTACGGCGGTCCTGGCTCCCGTCGTACCCGCTGGCGGTTGGCCCGGCCGCCCTGGCCCCCGCCGTACCCGCCCGCTTCCGGGCCCACCCGTGCGGGTGCCTCGGAGGGGGCGTGTACGGTTCCCGGGATGCGTGAATGTTCCCGGCTCACGCGGCGTGCCGCCCTCGGTCTGGCGGTCGCCGCGCTTCCCCTGTCCGTCACCGCCCCCGCGTCCGCCGCCTCGGCCGTGGTCGGCGGTGAACTGCTGGCCCGAACCGGCGTCCAGGTCCGCGGGGCGGGCGGGCTGCCCGCGCGGCTCACGGCCCGCTCCTGGCTGGTCGCCGACGGCGGAAGCGGGGAGGTGCTCGCCGCCTGCGACGCGCACCGGCGGCTGGCGCCCGCCTCCACACTGAAGATGCTGTTCGCGGACACCCTGCTCCGGAAGTTCGACCGTACCGAGCGGCACAGGGTGACCGAGGCCGAACTGGCCGGGATACCGGCGGGCTCCAGCCTCGTCGGCATCAAGCCGGGGATCACCTACACCGTCGAGCAGTTGTGGCAGGGCGTGTTCCTGCGCTCGGGCAACGACGCGGTGCATGTGCTGGCCCATATGAACGGCGGGGTCGCCAAGACGGTCGCCGAGATGCAGGCCAGGGCGGCGGACTTCCAGGCCCTGGACACCCGGGTGGTCAGCCCGGACGGCTATGACCACCCGGGGCAGTTGTCGTCGGCGTACGACCTGACGCTCTTCGCGTGGCACGGGCTCAAGGACGCCGACTTCCGGGGGTACTGCGCCACCAGGGCCGCCGACTTCCCGGCGGGCGGCAAGAAGACGTTCCAGATCCAGAACACCGACCGGCTGCTGACGGGGGTCTGGGGCCTGGACCGGTACGAGGGTCTGATCGGGGTGAAGAACGGCTACACCAGCAAGGCCGGCAACACCTTCACCGGTGCCGCCACCCGGGACGGGCGCACCCTGCTGGTCACGGTGATGCACCCGGACAACGGCGGCAACGCCGTCTACGAGGAGACGGCCGCGCTGCTCGACTGGGGCTTCGGGAAGGGGAGTTCGGCACGGGCGGTGGGCACACTTGTCGATCCGCTCAGCGAGGGCGGAGCGAGCACGAGCCCGGAGCCTACGCGGCGGTCGGCGCGGGCCGCCGCTGGACCGCCGGTGGCGGCGCAGAAGGAGACCTCCCCCTGGCGCCTGCTGGAGGGCGCGGCGGGCACGGTCGCACTGCTGGGCACGGGCACCTGGGCGCTGCGCCGCCGCAAAGCGACCGCGACGGCGACAGCGGAGGCGGCGGAAGCAGCGGCGACAGCGGAGGCGGCTCCGAACCGCCGCCGCAGGGGCCGACACCGCACCTGAACAGCGCTGGCCGGGAATTGAGCGGCAGCCGTTCCACCCCCCGGTGCGTACCTCGCGGGCTTGCGCGAGGTCCACCCCCTCCCGGGCCTGGTGGAACGGCTGCCGCTTCCCCCCTCGGTGTGGTCCGTGGAACCCCAGTGCTCCAACTGTGAAGCTCTGGTGGAGGAAAGTTGAGCATAAGCTCCCGACCGGCCGCAATAGCGCGGAGATTCGAACTCCGGTTGTGCAGGTCGAGTTGGCGGAGTACGGGTTCGCTCAGCCGCGGCCCACGTACGGCATCGCCGTCGCCAGCACCGTCGCGAACTGCACATTCGCCTCCAGGGGCAGCTCCGCCATGTGCCGTACGGTGCGGGCCACATCGGCGACGTCCATCACCGGTTCCGGGGCTACCGCCCCGTTTGCTTGCAACGCCCCCGTCTCCATGCGGGTCGTCATGTCGGTGGCCGCGTTGCCGACGTCGATCTGGCCGACCGCGATGCCGTACGGCCGCCCGTCCAGCGACAGCGACTTGGTCAGCCCGGTGAGCGCATGCTTGGTCGCGGTGTAGGCGACCGACCGCGGCCGGGGCGTGTGCGCCGAGACCGAGCCGTTGTTGATGATCCGGCCGCCCCGCGGATCCTGCTCCTTCATCTGCCGGTACGCCGCCTGCGCGCACAGGAACGCCCCGTTGAGGTTGGTGTCCACCACGTGCCGCCAGGCGTCGTAGGGCAGGTCCTCGACCGGAACCCCGCCAGGACCGAACGTGCCCGCGTTGTTGAACAGCAGGTCGACCCGGCCGAAGCGGTCCACCGTCGTGGCGAACAGGTCGGCCACGTCGTCCGGCCGTGCCACGTCCGTGCGTACGACCAGCGCGTCGCCCTCGGGGGCCAGCGCCGTGGTCTCGGCGAGCCGTTCGGCCCGCCGCCCGGCCAGCGCCACCGCCCAGCCCGCGTGCAACAACTCCACGGCGACCGCCCGCCCGATACCGGACCCGGCGCCGGTCACCACCGCGATCTTCGATTCCCTGTCGGTCATGGCACCGCAGCGTAGGCGCAGGCTCCGTCATGCGGAATCCGATGTCCGCCATACGACTGGCAGGCGCGTCGCCGTCGTACGCGTCACCGTCGTACGCGTCGCCGTCGTCGCCGCGGTGACCGGCTCAGGCGGACGCCGGGACGGGCACGGCGTCGCCCGGGTACCGCACTCCGACCCGCTCCCGGATCGCGTCCAGCGTCCGCATCACGGCGAGCGTGCCGGACAGCGGCACGAGCGGGGACTCCGGCTCACCGGCCCGGAGCGCGCGCATCACCTCCGTCGCCTCGTGCCGCAGGGTGTGCCGCGGCCCGTCGGACGGTTCGAGGACGAACTCCTCGGGGTCACGGCCGTCGCGGTGCAGCACGAACCGGTCCGGGTGGAAGAAGCCGCCCGGTACGTCGATCCGGCCGAGCGACCCGGTCACCGACGCGGTGACCGCCGTACCGCCGACGATCGAGCAGTGCACCGAGGCCAGCGCCCCGCCGTCCCAGGACAGCAGCGCGCCCGTCTGGAGGTCGACGCCCTCCGCGGACAGCACCGAGCGGGCCTCGACCGCGTCCGGCTCGCCGAGCAGCAGGTGCGCGAACGACACCGGGTAGACGCCGAGGTCGAGCAGCGCGCCGCCGCCCAGCGCAGGGTCGCGCAGCCGGTGCGCGGGCGAAAAGGGGCCCGCGAGCCCGAAGTCGGCCTGGACGGTGCGGACTTCGCCGATCGCCCCGGAGTCGACCAGCACCTTCAGCCGGCGCACCAGCGGATTGCAGTACATCCACATCGCCTCCATCAGGAAGCGGCCACGATCGCGGGCCAGCGCCACCAGCTCCTCCGCCTGCCGCGCGTTCAACGTGAACGCCTTCTCGCACAGCACATTGCGTCCGGCCTCCAGGCACAGCCCGGCCGCCGCGCGGTGCGCCGAGTGCGGGGTGGCGACGTACACGACGTCGAGGTCCTCGTCCTGGGCCAGCGCCTCCCAGGTGCCGTAGGCCCGGGGGATCCCGAACCGTTCGGCGAACGCCCGCGCCGAGTCCTCGGTGCGCGAGGCCACCGCCACGATCTCGGCGTCCGGCAGATCCACCAGGTCCGCCGCGAACGCGGCCGCGATGCCGCCCGTCGCCAGGATGCCCCACCGCACGCTCTGCTCCGCCATTGCGGCCCCGCCCTCGCTCATGAATACCCCGGCACCGTGTACGAACTGAGAGCATAGGTGCCTGTTCAACCACACGGGTCGGCCGCACAGGCCGCAAGGGGAGGGGACCCATGCCCGAACGCGCGGCGGCATCGGCATCCGAGAGGGCGGCACCGGCATCCGAGACGGTAGACCTGGCACCCGAGACGGTTGCTACGGCATCGGAGACGGCGGACTCGGCATCCGAGACGGGGGACCCGGCTGCGGGCGGGGAGCCCGCGCGCCGCACGGCACGCCGTACCGGCCGGCTCGTCACCCTGGTCCTCGGCGGTCTCACCGCAACACCCCCGCTCGCGATGGACATGTACCTCCCGGCGCTGCCGGAGGTCACCCGCTCCCTGCACGCGCCCGCCGCCACCGTGCAGCTCACCCTCACCGCCTGCCTGGCCGGCATGGCGCTCGGGCAACTGGTGGTCGGCCCGATGAGCGACCGCTGGGGCCGCCGCCGCCCGCTGCTGGCCGGCCTCGCCGTCTACGTCGTCGCCACCGCTCTGTGCGCGGCGGCCCCCACCGTCGAGGCGCTGGTCGCGCTCCGGCTGGCGCAGGGACTGGCCGGAGCGGCCGGCATCGTGATCGCCCGCGCCGTCGTCCGCGACCTGTACGACGGCGTCGCGATGGCCCGTTTCTTCTCCACCCTGATGCTGATCTCCGGCGTCGCCCCCATCGTCGCGCCCCTGATCGGCGGTCAGATCCTGCGGGTCACGGACTGGCGGGGCGTGTTCGCCGTCCTCACCGTGGTCGGGGCGGTGCTGGCGGCGGTGGTCTGGCTGCGGCTCCCCGAGACGCTGCCGGCGGCCGCCAGGGGAGTGCCGCCCGCCGGAACGGAACCGAAGGCCCGCGGGAGGCGGGACGGCGGGGTCGGTGCGGCGCTGCGCGCCATGCGCGGACTCCTCGCCGACCTGCCGTTCACCGGCTATCTGCTCACCGGCGGCTTCGCGTTCGCCGCCCTGTTCGCCTATATATCCGCCTCGCCGTTCGTCATCCAGGACATCTACGGCGCCTCCCCGCAGACCTTCAGCCTGCTGTTCGGCCTCAACTCCGTCGGCTTGGTCGTCGTCGGGCAGATCAACGGCAAGCTGCTGGTCGGCCGGGTCAGCCTGGACCGGGTGCTGGCCGTCGGCCTCACGATCACCGTGTTCGCGGCGAGCGCCCTGCTGCTGATGACCCTCGGCGCCTTCGGACGGGTCGGCCTTGCGCCCGTCGCCGCCGCGCTCTTCGTCCTGATGTCCGCGATGGGGCTCACCCTCCCCAACGCCCAGTCGCTCGCGCTGCTGCGCACCCGGCACGCGGCCGGCTCCGCCGCCGCGCTGCTCGGCTCGTCCTCCTTCCTCATCGGGGCGATCGCCTCCCCGCTCGTCGGTGTCGCCGGGGAACACACCGCCGCGCCGATGGCCGTCGTCCAACTGGCGGGCGCGCTGGCGGCCACCGCCTGTTTCGCGGGAATGTGCCGCCCCTGGAGAGCCCGCACGGGCGGCCGGAACGGAAACCGCCTCCCCTCCGACGAGCCCGAGGACAAGAGGGCGGAGGACATGAGCGCCAAGACCGCGAGGGCTGAGTAGCTCGGGTCGTGGGGGCGCGGGGGTGGAGGCGTGGGTGGTGGAAGCACGAGGTGAGGAGGCTCGGGGTTGTGGAGAGGCGGGTTGAGGACACGCGGGCCGTGGAGGCGCGGGCTGACGAGACGCCGGCCGTGGAGGCGGGGATTGAGGACAGGCAGGTCGTGGAGGCGCGGGTTGAGGGCGCGCGAGTCACGGAGAGGCGGGCCGTGGAGGCGCGGGTTGAGGAGCGGGCCGAGAAGACGTGGGCCGAGGCGATGCGCCTTGAGGGCACGCAAGTTGAGGACACGGGGGTCGTGAAGGCGCGGGTCGTGGAGGTGCGGGCTGAGGACGCAAGGAACGAGAAGACGCGGGCCGGGGACGCGTCGGTCGGGGACATCGGGCCGTGGGCGCGTGGGTCCAGGGCACGCGGGCTGAGAAGGCGTGGGCTGAGGACATGAGAGACGTGGAGGTGTGGGCCGAGAACGCGCGGGTTGAGGGCACGCGGGCCGAGGTGACGGGGGGCGCGGTCGCACAGGCCGCAGCCCGGACACTCACTCATGTGCACCCAAACACGCCCGTGCACAGTCAACCGCCAGCAGTCCGCAACTCCACCAAGACTGACCCACCCCCCTCCGCGTTCACGCGCCGAGTACAGCCCACCCAGGGGCGCGAGGAACGGCGCGCCCAGCCCCCACGCACCCGCACAGGCCCCCCATCCCGCACCCCCACGGCGCACGCCCCCCACCGCTCCCCGCGGCGCCCGACCCCCGCCACCCCCGGGACGGCAAGGCTCCTACAATCGCCGGGTGAATGAACGTCCGGCCGAACGACTCCGCGCCGCGTTGGACGGTCTGCTCGACGGGCTGCCGCCGTCGCAGGCCGCCTCGGCCGTGGAGCGGCTGATCGCCACCTACCGGGGCGCCACCCCCACCGACGCGCCGATCCTGCGGGACCGCGCCGACGTCGCCGCGTACGCCGCGTACCGGATGCCCGCGACCTTCGAGGCGGTGCGCCGCGCGCTCGCCGCGTTCGCGGACGCCGTGCCCGGCTGGGCACCGGCCGGCCACACGGACGTCGGCGGCGGGACCGGCGCCGCGACCTGGGCGGTCGGCGCCACCTGGGCGGGCACCCGGCCGGTGACCGTGCTGGACTGGGCCGAGCCCGCGCTCGCGCTGGGCCGGGAGATCGCCGCCGCACACCCGACGCTGCGCGAGACCCGCTGGCGCCGCGAGCGGATCGGCGCCGGCCTCACCCTCGGCGCCGTCGACCTCGTCACCGTCTCCTACGTCCTCAACGAGCTGTCCACGGCCGACCGCGCCGCCCTCATCGACGCCGCCGCGACCGCCGCACGGGCCGTCCTGATCGTCGAGGCCGGCACCCCGGACGGCCACGCCCGCGTCATCGAGGCCCGGAACCGGCTGATCGACGCCGGGTTCCGGATCGCCGCGCCCTGCCCGCACAGCGCCGGCTGCCCGCTCGTGCCCGGCGCCGACTGGTGCCACTTCTCCGCCCGGGTCAGCCGTTCCTCCCTGCACCGGCAGGTCAAGGGCGGCTCGCTGCCGTACGAGGACGAGAAGTTCAGCTATGTCGCAGCCACCCGCCTCCCGGCGGCAGCGGCGCCCGCCCGGATCGTCCGCCGCCCGCAACTGCGCAAGGGCCAGGTCCTGCTGGACCTCTGCGAGGCCGACGAACGGCTGCACCGCGCGACGGTCACCAAACGCCACGGCGACCAGTACAAGGCGGCCCGGGACGCGGACTGGGGCGACCCCTGGCCGCCCGCCGCACCGGACCCCATGGGTTAGCTTCACCCCATGGTCAAGAAGCCCGCCCCGGACTCCAGCCGCCGCAGCGAGAGGTCGCGCCGCGCGATCTACGCCGCCGCCCTCGCCCTCGTCGCCGAGGTCGGGTACCCGAAGACCACCGTCGAGGCGATCGCCGCACGGGCCGGGGTCGGCAAGCAGACCATCTACCGGTGGTGGCCGGCCAAGGCGGACGTCCTGCTGGAGGCGTTCCTGGACCTGGCCGAGCAGTCGGCCCGGGACCTCGGCCAGGAACCGTACAAGATCCCGGACACGGGGGACGTCGCCGCCGACCTCAAGGCGGTGCTGCGGGCCACGGTAGACGAACTGCTCGACCCCCGGTTCGAGGCACCCTCCCGCGCCCTTGCCGCCGAGGGCCTCGTCAATGAGCAGCTGAGCCGCGAGTTCGTCGGCAAACTGCTCGGTCCACAGCTCCAGCTGTATGTGGACCGGCTCCGTTCCGCCCAGGACGCGGGGCAGGTACGGGCGGACGTGGACCCGCGTATCGCCCTGGAGCTGTTCGTATCGCCGCTGGCCCAGCGCTGGCTCCAGCACACCGGACCGATCTCGTACGCGTACACGGACACCCTGGTCGACTACGCCCTCCACGGCCTGGCCCCGCGCTGACCGTACCCCGGGACGGGGCCGCGGTCCCCCGGGGTGCCGGATGGTGGGACCATGGGGCATGTTGTCCGCACACCAGCGAGGCGAGGGGATTGATGAGCGCGACGTTCGGCGGCCGGTCCGGTCGGCAGGGCAGACTCTCCCAGTGGCTGCGGGGCCGCCGCACGTCACCGACCGCCGACACCGGCGGCCGTGAGGAACTGCTGCTCGCCGCCGCCGCAGCCGGACTGCCCCTCGCGCCCGCCGCGCACCCCGCCCCCGGATACCGCTGTTCCTGCGATCGCGTCGGCTGTCCCACCCCCGCCCGGCACCCGGTGTCGTTCGCCTGGCAGACGCAGTCCACCACCGACCGCGCCCAGATCGAACGCTGGGCCCGGCACCAGCAGCAGGCCAACTTCATCACCGCGACCGGCATGGTGCACGACGTCCTCGACGTGCCCCTGGAGGCCGGTCGGCAGGCGCTGCGGCGGCTGCTCGACTCCGGTGTCGAGGTCGGCCCGGTCGCCGAGAGCGACGACGGCCGGATGCTGTTCTTCGCCCTCACCCGCGGCACCCCCGAGGACGAGGACGAGTGGTGGCCGTGCGAGCTGGACTGTCACCCCGAGACCATGGACGAGCACCCCGGGCTGCGCTGGCACTGCCGCGGCTCGTATGTGCTGGTGCCGCCCGCCCGGCTGCCCGGCGACGACGACCAGCAGGTGCGCTGGGTACGCGGCCCGGAGCATGCGCTGCCCGATCCGCTGAGCCTGCTGGAAGCCCTCACCGACGCCTGCGCCCGCCACGCAGACGAACAACCCCACCACACACCCCCAACCTGGCCCCTACGCCACTAGCCCCGGTCCCCCGGGGTCGGGCAGCGCCCTGAAGGGGCGCGGGGAACGGCGCGGCCAGCCACGACGCGCCCGCGCAGAACTGCGAGCCCAGCCACGACGCACCGCAGGCAACGCACCCGCAGGTAACGCACCCGCACCCAACAACAACGCAGCACGCGCTCACGACGTAGCCGCAGACAACAACGACGCACCCGCACCCAACAACAACGCAGCACTCCCACGACCGAACACGGCCGAACCCAGCGGAGCGCTCAGTCTCCCTGCGCCCCCGTCAGCCCCTGGATGCGCCCCAGCAGTGACACCTGTCCGCTCCCGGAGCCGCGCTTCGGGTCGAGGGCGACCTCGTTGGAGACGAACTCCAGGGTCAGCGACTGCTTGATCTCGCCCTTCGTCAGGGCCAGCACATCCTCGTCGGGGGTCGGCACGGCGGCCCCCGCGGCGGCGGTCTGCTTCTCGAAGTGGCGTGTGGTGAAGAACACCAGCGCCCCGCCGTCGGCCGTGCGCAGCGCCAGCGGCGCGTAGTCGCCGCCGGTCAGCGGCTCGTCGATGTACTGCCGGGCAAGACCCGGCTTGCTGGCCTGCCGTTCACGGGTGGTGCGCCAGTCGCTGGTGTGCACGCCGTCCGCGAAGACGCTGCCGCCGCTCTTCAGGTACGTCGCGTACTGCTCGCTCAGTTCCTGCGGCGCGACGGACAGGTCCGCCGATCCGGGCGGGACGGCCTCGGCCCAGCCGTCCTCGTCGAGCTTGAACTCGGGCAGCTTGTCCGGGGCGATCAGCGTGAGGTACGCCACCTGGAACGGCTCGCTGAGGGCGTCCCGGGTGAACACGAACAGCCAGCGGGCGCTGCCGCCCTTGTTGGCGGTGGCGTCGGCGACGAACCAGCGCGGCCAGCCCGCCTTCTCGGGGATGGTGAACTCGGCGTTCGACAGCTTCAGCGGCTGGTGCCCGGGATTGCCGCCCGGATGGTTCGCATGCCCCGCCTTCAGCCGGGCCCCGTCGATGTCGGCGAGCGCGCCCGTGAGATGGCCGGCGTCCAGGGAGCTGTCGAACGACTTGTCCGCCGCGTTGTAGGCGTCGGTGAACTCCTCCAGCGCCTTCGCCGCCTCGGCCTTGGTGGTGGCCGGGAGCACCGCGCGCTCCCCGTGCACCACCACGCATCCGCTCGCCGTCAGCGACAAAGCGGTCAGCGAGGCCGCTATGAGTGCCTTCCGGTCACGCCCGCCAAGCCCGCGCGGACTGCGATCCCTGGTCATGAGGTCCCGTCACCTTCCTCTTCCCGGAGCCGAACCCTACCGGGAGCGAAGGCCGTTCGAACGCCGGGTTCCCGCACCGCGCCCGCACCCTGGCCGGGGGATGCCGTCAGGTCTTGTCCCGCACCGCCGCCGGCGTCGGCTGCGGGCGTGGCCCGCCGGTACCCGGGCGGGCCGGCACGAGGAACACGGCCAGCGTGGGGATCAGATAGAGCAGCCACACCGTGACCTGGACGACGGTCGGGTCGGGCTGGAAGTTGAGGACGCCCTTCAGGAGCGTGCCGTACCAGCTGTCCGGCGGGATCGTGCCGCTGATGTCGAAGGCCAGGTCCCGGATGCCCGGGATCCAGTTGGCCTCCTGGAGATCGTGGACGCCGTACGCGAGTACGCCCGCCGCGACCACCACCAGCATGCCGCCGGTCCAGGTGAAGAACCTGGCCAGGTTGATCTTCAGCGCGCCCCGGTAGAACAGCCAGCCCAGCAGGACCGCGGTGGCCAGGCCCAGGGCGACGCCGATCAGCGGGCGCGGGGTGCCGTCGCTCGCCGCGTGCACGGACGCCCACACGAACAGCGCGGTCTCCAGACCCTCGCGGCCCACCGCGAGGAACGCCGTGGCGACCAGCGCCCCGGTGCCCATGGCCAGCGCCGCGTCCAGCCGGCCGTGCAGCTCGGACCGCAGATGCCGGGCGGTGCGCCGCATCCAGAAGACCATCCAGGTCACCAGTGCCACCGCGACGATCGACAGTGAACCGCCGAGCGCTTCCTGGGCCTCGAACGTCAGCTCCTGGGAGCCGAATTCGAGCGCGCACCCGAAGCCCATGGCGATGGCGACCGCGAAGCCGATGCCGATCCAGATCGGTTTCAGCGCGTCCCGGCGCCCGGTCTTGACCAGATAGGCGATCAGGATGCACACGACGAGGCTGGCCTCCAGCCCCTCGCGCAGACCGATCAGATAGTTGGAGAACACGGGCTACGCCTCCTCGGTCAGCAGCGTCCGGCCCCACCAGTCGTCCGCGTCGCGGACGCCGGGCGGGATCGCGAAGACGGCAGAACCCACATGCTGGATGTACTCGTTGAGCGCGTCCGACGCCGCCAGCCGGCGCTGGAGGGGAATGAACCCCTTGCGCGGGTCGCGCTGGTAGGCAAGGAAGAACAGGCCCGCGTCCAGCCGGCCGAGCCCGTCGGTGCCGTCGGTGAAGGAGTAGCCCCGGCGCAGGATCGTGATCCCGTCGTTGGTGTCGGGGTGGGCGAGCCGGACGTGCGCGGTCGGCTTCATCGCCTTCAGGAACGGCTCGTCGTGCTCCTTCGGCTTGCCGGCCGGGGCGCCCTCGCCCTTGTCCCGGCCGAAGACGTCCTCCTGCTCCTGGAGCGAGGTGCGGTCCCAGGTCTCGATGTTCATGCGGATGCGTCGCGCGACGAGATACGACCCGCCGGTCATCCATGCCGACCCGTCCCCGCCGCCGACCCAGACGAACTTGTCCAGCCGGTCCTTCTCGGTGCCCGCGATATTGCGGGTGCCGTCCTTGAACCCGAAGAGGTTGCGCGGGGTCTGGGCGTCCGGGGTCGTCGACGACGTCTTGCCGAAGCCGAGCTGCGACCAGCGGACGGCGACCTTGCCGAAGCCGATGCGGGCCAGGTTGCGGATGGCGTGCACGGCGACCTGCGGGTCGTCGGCGCAGGCCTGGATGCACAGGTCGCCGCCGGTGCGCGTCGTGTCGAGGTTGTCGCCGGGGAACTTGGGCAGGTCGACGAGGGCCGCGGGCCGCCGGTCCGCGAGCCCGAACCGGTCGAAGAGGGACGGCCCGAACCCGAGGGTGAGCGTCAGCCGGGACGGCTTGAGCCCCAGCGCCTCGCCGGTGTCGTCGGGCGGCGCCTCGGCCAGCCCGCCGTAGGCGCCCTCGCCGACCGTGTGGCCCGCGGTCATCCGGCGGGCGGCGGCCGTCCAGTCCTTGAGGAGCTGGACGAACGCGGCGCGGTCGTCGGTCTTCACGTCGAACGCGGCGAAGTGCAGCCGGTCCTGTACGGGCGTGGCGATGCCCGCCTGGTGGTCGCCGTGGAAGTCGACCGCGCCGGCGGCCTCGGCGCCGGCCGGGTCGGCGTCCTGGCCGGTGCGGGTCATGGCGACGGCGCCGCCGGCCGTGGCGGCGCCGAGCGCGAGCCCGGCACCGCCCCAGCCGATCAGCGCGCGCCGCGAGGGGCTGCCGCCCCGCTGGGTCTGTGTCATCGTCGTCCCCCCTGACTACTTCACGACCGCGGCGGCGAGCTTGGACAGCGGCTCGGCGAGCGCGTTCACCGCGTCCGACAGCTCCTTGCGCTGCTCCTCGGTGACCTTGTCGTACGGGACGAAGTCGTAGGAGGTCTTGTCCGAGCGGTACTTGTCGAGCAGGGCGTCGAGCGCCGCGAACTGCTTGTCCAACTCCCCGGTCAGTGCCGCGTCGTTCGCCGAGGCGACCGGCTTGAGCAGTTCGTACGCCTTCTGCGCGCCCTCCACGTTGCCCTTGAAGTCGACGAGGTCGGTGTGCGCGTAGCGGTCCTCCTCGCCGGTGACCTTGCCGGTGGCGACCTCGTCGAGCAGTTCCTTGGCGCCGTTGGCCATGGAGGTGGGGGTGATCTCCGCGGTGCCGACCCGCTTCTGCCAGTCCTTCAGATCGGCGACCAGCTGGTCGGCGAGGGTCTTCTCCTCGGCGCCGATCTTCTTGTCGTGCCAGAGGGACTTCTCCAGGCGGTGCCAGCCGGTCCACTTCTGGCCCTCTTCGAGCCCGTCCTCGCGGACGTCGACCTTGGGGTCGATGGTGCCGAAGGACTCGGCGACCGGTTCGGTGCGCTCCCAGCCGAGGCGGGAGGGGGCGTAGGCCTTCTTGGCGGCCTCCAGGTCGCCGCCCTTGATCGCCTTTACGAAGGTCTGGACCCGGGGCAGCGTCTGGTCGGCCTGGTCCTGCGCGTACTGGCGGTAGTCGGCGACCGCCTTGTCCAGCTTGGGGTCCCGCTTGGCGGTGCTGCCGCCGGTGACGGTCAGCTTCTGGCGTACGCCGTGGCCCTTCATGCCCGGGCGGCAGGCGATCTCGTACGACCCCGCCTTCACCTCGGCGGTCAGCGTGTACTTGGTGCCCGGGCCGATGTTCTCCTTCTCGGAGACGATCCGGTCGTCCGGGAAGAGGATTTCCACCTCGGTGGCCCGGGAGCCCTTGTTCTCTATCTGGAGGGTGACCTGGCCGGCCGGGACCGAGGTGGCGGAGGTGTCGCACGTGGTGTCGGCGGCGGTCACCTGGATCGCGTTGCCGTCCTTCGCGTCGCTCTTCGCGGTGCAGGCCGTGAGGGCGGTCAGGGCGGCCACGGCTGTGGCCGCGGTGACGGTGAGGCGGGCGGCGCGCATGCGGGCTCCAAGCGGGAAGCAGTCTGGTGAGGCTGGCCTAACTTATCTGAGGCTTCCCTCACCGATACCCGTCCCAGCGGTGATTCAGCTCTCATTGGAAGATCACAGGCACGGCTTGATCTCGATGGCTCAAAGCCGACGCCAAGGGCAGGTAATGGAGAGGTCAAACGATGGCCGGGGGGTGATCAGGACGGCTCCGGTGCGGGAGCGGTCCTCGCGATCCGCAGGCGGCGAGCGGCGGCAGCCGGGGACGCCCGCCGGTGACGGTGCTTGAATGCCCGGGTGACTGACTACGACGTGCTGCGCGTCTTCTGCGCGCCGACCGGCGGCTACGGCAACGAACTCGGTGTGATCCGCGACGGCTCGGTGCTGCCCGAGCGGAGCGACCGGCAGGCGTTCGCCGCCGAACTCGGTTTCAGCAAGACCGTGTTCGTGGACGACCCGGAGCGCGGCGTCGTCGACATCTACACCCCCACCCTGCGCCTGCCCTTCGCGGGCCACCCCTGCGTCGGCACGGCCTGGCTGCTGGACGTGCCCGAACTGGTCACGCCCGCGGGGGTGGTGGGCGCCCGGCTGGACGGCGAGTTCAGCTGGATCGAGGCCCGTCCGGAGTGGGCGCCGCCGCGCACCCTGCGCCAGTACGCCACGCCCGCCGAGGTCGACGCCCTGCCGGTGCCGGAGCCGGGCGCCTGGATCTACGCCTGGGCCTGGGAGGACGAGGCGGCGGGCCGCATCCGCGCCCGCGGCTTCCCTGGCCGGGACGGCTGTGTCGAGGAGGACGAGGCGACGGGCGCGGCGGCCCTCCTCCTCACCGCCCGACTGGACCGAGCCCTCAACATAACCCAGGGCAAAGCCTCCCAACTCCTGACGGCCCCCCAACCCCAAGGCTGGATAGAACTAGGAGGCCGAGTACAACTAGACCGCTAGCCCAGGGCTCGCGCCCCGCAGTCACAGGGGCGCCGGGCTCTATCGATGTGCGGCTCCGCCGCGCGGGCGCGCTCAGCCACAACGATTGCGGCACCCAACAGCGGACGCGCTGTCCCCCAGGGAACCAAGGGGCGCGGGGCTGTATCGATATGCGGCTCCGCCGCGCGGGCGCGAAAAGCCACAACGCACCCGCACCCGCACCCGACAACCAATCCCCCGGTGACGGAGGCAGTTTTACCGCACCCCCAGCGGAGCGCTACGCGCTGAGGGAGAACTCCGCCCCCAACGCCCCGAACACCGCGCTGTTCAAAGCGAACGCGCCCCGGCATTCGGCGACGATCCGCTGCTTTTCCAGCTCGTCGACGCGTACCGCGTCCAGCAGTTCCCGGTAGCCACGCTTGAAGGCGGCCGGGTTGTCGATGCCTTCGAAGACATAGAACCGCACCCCGTCGCCCTTCCTCGCGAACCCCCACGTCCGCTCCGCCTTGTCGCGGATGATCTGACCGCCGGAGAGGTCGCCGAGGTAACGGGTGTAGTGGTGCGCGACATACCCGCCGGGCCACTGCGCGGCGCACTCCCGCACCCGCTCCGCGTACGCCCGTGTCGCGGGCAGCGCGGAGAGCCCCGCGCGCCACTGGGGCCCGCGCAGATGGGCCAGGTCGCGTTCCAGTGCGGGCAGCCTGAACAGCTCCGGGCGGATGAAGGGACCGGCCAGGGCGTCCGACGCCAGCCGCTCCGCCCCGGACTCCAGGGCGTCGTACACGAACCACAGCTGCTCGGTGTAGCGGGCGTACGCGTCGACGCCGAGCCTGCCGCCGAGCAGCGCGCTCATGAACGTAGAGGTCTCCGCCTCCATGTGCTGGGCGCGGGACGCGGTGCGGATGACTGTCGAGAAGGACTCCATAGGAAGAATCATCAAAGGTTAGCCTTGCCTAAGTCAATACTTTCCCGACATCCTGTCGGTAAAAGCGTACAAGAAAAAGCCCGCCCCGGCAGGGCGGGCCTCTCGGGATGCCTCGGGCGCTCCCGGCCGCTACGGCAGGGTCAGGATCTCCGCCCCCGAGTCGGTGACCACCAGCGTGTGCTCGAACTGCGCGGTCCGCTTGCGGTCCTTGGTGACCACCGTCCAGCCGTCGTCCCACATGTCGTACTCGTACGAGCCCAGCGTCAGCATCGGCTCGATGGTGAACGTCATCCCCGGCCGCATGACCGTCGTCGCGTGCGGACTGTCGTAGTGCGGGACGATCAGACCGGAGTGGAAGGACGAGTTGATGCCGTGGCCGGTGAAGTCCCGCACCACCCCGTACCCGAAGCGCTTGGCGTACGACTCGATGACCCGGCCGATGACATTGAGCTGCCGGCCCGGCCGGACCGCCCTGATCGCGCGGTCGAGGGCTTCCCGGGTCCGCTCCACCAGCAGCCGCGACTCCTCGTCGACGTCCCCGACCAGATACGTCGCGTTGTTGTCGCCGTGCACCCCGCCGATGTACGCCGTCACGTCCAGGTTGACGATGTCGCCGTCGCGCAGCACCGTCGAGTCCGGAATGCCGTGGCAGATGACCTCGTTGACGCTGGTGCACAGCGACTTGGGGAAGCCGCGGTAGCCGAGCGTCGACGGGTAGGCGCCGTGGTCGCACATATACGCGTGCGCCACCGCGTCCAGCTCGTCCGTGGTCACCCCGGGCGCGATGATCTTCGCGGCCTCCGCCATGGCCCGGGCGGCGATCCGGCCCGCGACGCGCATCGCCTCGATCGTCTCGGGGGTCTGCACCTCCGGCCCGGTGTACGGCGTCGGCGCGGGCTTGCCGACGTACTCGGGGCGGCGGATGTTTCCGGGTACCGAACGGGTGGGAGACAGCTCCCCTGGTACGAGCAGCGACTGGCCAGACATGCCAGCGAGTCTAACCAGCGGGCATGGGGGACCATGTCCCTGGCGAAAGGAGCCGGTCATGGCCCTGTTCAAGAAGCGGACGGTCGGAAAGCCGGGGGAGTGGTACTACTGCCTCGAACACAAGAAGGTCGAGGAGGGGCCGGAGTGCCCGGCCAAGGACCGCTTCGGCCCGTATCCCAACCGCGCGGAGGCCGAGCACGCGATGCAGACCGCCCGTGAGCGCAATGTGGAGTGGGAGAACGACCCACGCTGGCACGACCCAGCGACCCGCCCCCCCAACAACAACTGACCCCCCCGGCCCCCACCCGCCCACGGCCCGGCCCACCCCGCCCGCGACCGGGGCCCGGATCCGCCCCGCCCGCCCGCGGCCCGGGCCCGGGTCACCCCGCACGGTAGTCGCGGTCGCGTGCTGTTCGCGGCCTGCCCCCAATCCACCCGCCCGCCCGCGGCCCGGCTCCCGATCCACCCCGCCCGCGGCCGGGGCCCGGATCCGCCCCGCCCGGTCGTGACCCGGCCCCCAATCCACCCCGCCCGCAGCCGCGGCCCGGACCCACCCCGCCCGTGGCCGGAGCCCGGGGCCGCGGGGGCGTGGTGAACGTCGTGCACGGGGGCGGGGTGGTCGTCTGCGACGGTGCTCAGGCATCGGTCCAGGAAGCCCGCGATCTCAGTCGTGGGTGGGGTCACGCCACCGCATCCGGTCGCAACCGGTCACTCGTGACGTGGAGTTCACCCCGTATTCGCCCGGCCCGGGGAATGTGCCCAGTGCCCGAGACCGATGAGGAGCCGGCCCATGACCGACGTCAGTGTCCCCTTCCGCGCGGGCCGCGAAGGGTACGTCAGCTACCGGATCCCGGCCGTGGTCGTCACCCGCCCCGGCACCGTGCTGGCCTTCTGCGAGGGCCGCCGCGACTTCGCGCACGACCACGGCCGCATCGACATCGTGCTCAAACGCTCCACGGACGGCGGCCGCACCTGGGGCCCGCTCCAGGTCGCCGCGCCGGGCGGCGGCGACCTGGCCGGCAACCCCGCCCCCGTCGTGCTCGGCACCGGCCGGATCCTGCTCGTCCACGTCCGCGCCGCCGCCCACGCCACCGAGGACGCCGTACGGCGCGGCGAGGTCACGGACGCGGACGGCCGCCGGGTCTGGGTGCGGCACAGCGACGACGACGGCGCGACCTGGTCCGGGCCCACGGAGATCACCGCGTCGGTGAAGCCGCCCGGCTGGCGCTGGTACGCCACCACCCCCGGCCACGCCCTCCGGCTGAGCACCGGCCGGATCGTCGTCCCCGCCAACCACTCCCTGCCGCCCGCAGGCGACGACACCGGCACGGAGCCCCACTACTACGGCGGCCACTGCCTGCTCAGCGACGACGACGGCGCGAGCTGGTACCTCGGCTACGTCGACGACGACACCGACGGCCACATCAACGCCAACGAGACCAGCGCCGCCGAACTCCCCGACGGACGCGTCTACTTCAACACCCGCACCGCCTCCCGCTCGCCCGGCACCCGCGCCGATGCCCACTCGGCCGACGGCGGCCGCACGCTGACCAAGCCGTTCCGCCCGCAGTCGGGCCTGACCGGGCCCGTCTGCCAGGCCGCCGTCCTCCAGCTGCGCGACCCCGACCTGCTGCTCTGCTCCGGTCCCGCCGCCCCCGGCGCCCGCGCCCTGATGACCGTGCGCGTCTCGACCGACGGCGGCACCACCTGGCGCCCCGCGCACACGGTCGACGGGCTGCCCGCCGCCTACTCCGACCTGGCCCGGATCGACACCGCGACCGTCGGACTCCTCTACGAGACCGGCGACCGCGGCGCCTACGAGACGATCACTTTCCGCCGGGTGCCCGTCACGGCGCTCGCCTGACGGGGGTGGGCGGACGGCCGCGGACGTAGAGTCGGCCGCATGACCTCTACCGACAGCGCACAGCAGCCCACCGGAACCCCCGCCGGGAAGCCCGCCAAGGACCCCTGGGACCTGCCCGACGTCTCCGGACTCGTCGTCGGCGTGCTCGGCGGCACCGGACCGCAGGGCAAGGGCCTCGCCTACCGGCTCGCCCGGGCCGGCCAGAAAGTGATCATCGGTTCCCGGGCCGCCGAACGCGCACGGGCCGCCGCTGACGAACTCGGGCACGGCGTCGAGGGTTTCGACAACGCCGAGGCCGCCCGTCGCAGCGATGTGGTGATCGTCGCCGTGCCCTGGGACGGCCACGGCAAGACGCTGGAGTCACTGCGCGCGGAACTGGCCGGCAAGCTGGTGGTGGACTGCGTCAACCCGCTCGGCTTCGACAAGAAGGGCGCCTACGCGATCAGGCCCGAGGAGGGCAGCGCCGCCGAGCAGGCCGCCGCCCTGCTGCCGGACTCCCGGGTCGCCGCCGCCTTCCACCATCTGTCCGCCGTGCTGCTCCAGGACCCGGAGATCGCCGAGATCGACACCGATGTGATGGTCCTCGGCGAGGAACGGGCCGACGTGGAGATCGTGCAGGCGCTGGCCGGGCGGATCCCGGGCATGCGCGGCGTCTTCGCGGGCCGGCTGCGCAACGCCCACCAGGTGGAGTCCCTGGTCGCGAATCTGATCTCCGTCAACCGCCGGTACAAGGCGCACGCGGGCCTCCGCGTCACCGACGTGTGAGACACCTCCGCCCATGGGGGACACTGGTGGCGTCCGACAGTCCACCGGGTCCGACGGTCCGACAGGTTCGACCCGGTCCAGCAGTGTCCCCCGACAGGAGCCGATCCGATGCCCGCCCCGCTCCCGCCCGGTCCGACCCGGCGCCTTGCCCTGTGCACCCTCGTCGTCTGCGTCCTCGCCGTCGCCGCGGCCGTCGTCTCGTTCGTCCAGGGCAGCTGGCTGGGCATCGTCTGGGTGCTGCTGGCCGGGCTGTCCAGCAACATGTGCTGGTACTACATGAAGCGGGGCAGGGCCGGTCGCCGGCCGCCCGTCACGGGCTGATGGCGCAGTACGGGTTGCCGTCCCGCCAGAAGCGGTACAGCTCGTGGCCGCAGTACTGGTCGACCGCGTCGATCCCGAGGCCGCGCAGGATCGCGTCGACCAGGTCGAAGAACGCGCCGTTGAGCGACGGGATCCACAGCAGCGCGAACACGAACAGCAGCCCGAACGGCGCGAACGGCTCCACCTGGCGCTTGACGCCGGACGACAGCCACGGCTCGATCACGCCGTAGCCGTCCAGTCCCGGCACCGGCAGGAAGTTCAGGATCGCGGCCGTGACCTGGAGCAGCGCCAGGAAGGCCAGCGCGTACCGGAAGTCCCGGGGCACCCCGTCCAGGGCGTCCAGCCAGAACGGCGCCGTGCACACCGCCGCGAACAGCACGTTCGTCAGCGGGCCCGCCGCCGAGACCAGGCTGTGCCGCCAGCGGTCCCGGATCCGGCCGCGCTCGATGAACACGGCACCGCCCGGCAGCCCGATCCCGCCCATGATCAGGAAGACCACGGGCAGCACGATGCTCAGCAGCGCATGCGTGTACTTCAGCGGGTTCAGCGTCAGATAGCCCTTGGCGCCCACCGTGATGTCGCCGCTGTGCAGCGCGGTGCGCGCGTGCGCGTACTCGTGCAGGCACAGGGAGACGATCCAGGCCGCCGTCACGAACAGGAACACGGCGACGCCCGGCTGGTGGGCGAACCCGGTCCAGGTGGCCCAGCCGGTGACCGCGGTGACGGCCAGCAGCCCGAGGAACACCGGACTGATCCTCCGGTCGCTGCGGCGGGTGGTGGCGGTGGTCATACGGCGGTCTCCTGGCAGGCGTGTCGGACGGGCCGGGGTCGACCGTACCGGTGACGGAGGGAGAACGTCCTGCGGCCCGGCACGGGTTCCTGGTAGTCGTTACGCTGTAACCGAGCCGATCGTGGAGGTGACCATGACGATCGCCGAAAGCTGGGTCGAGTCCGTGCAGAAAGCCATGGAGGTCCCGCGGAGTGCCCGCCTCCGGCTGACCAAGAACGGACTGACGTTGGTACCCGTCACCCATGCACGCACCACAACGGCTCGGCGGATCGCCAATCAGATCGAGGAACGGCTGCCGGGTTGGACCCCGGTCGGCGAGTTCTCCGTGGTCCCGTCCCGGGAGGGTTACAAGCCCGAACCCGACGCCTCCGCGCTCCCGCTGGAGCAGGTGGATCCCGCGAAGAGCGAGATCAGCGAAGAGCTGCTGCCGTTCGTCGTCGAGGTCGTATCGCCGGAGAGCAGGTACCGCGACTACAGCACCAAACCCGAGCACTACGCCCTGCGCGGCATTCCCGCGTACCTGATCGTCGATGTCCTCGCGGCCTCGTGGACGCTGCTGACCCAGCCGGCGGACGGCGTCTACCAGTGCTCGCAGTCCGGACCGTTCGGCAAAGAGATCGAGATCCCCGTGGCGGACCGGACGCTCGTCCTCGACTCCTCGCAGTTCATGCGGGTCTGAACCCGCGGGCCGGATCCTGGTGTTTCGGGGGACGCCGGTAAGGCGTCCGGATTGTCCGGATTATTCGAATGGGTCGCGCGCCGCACTCCTCCTCCCCCGCGGACGACGACCGCGCGGTGGCCCGGGCGCTGGCGGCGACGGAGGTCACCGGCCTCGCGCCGCGGCCGTTCTCCGCGCTCAGCGGCGGCAAGCGGGCCCGGGTCGCGCTCGCCCGGGTGCTCGCCCAGCACGCGCCGCTGCTCGTGGTCGGGGGCGGGTGGGTGTGGGTTCGGTTCGGGATGGGGTTCCGGGGCTTCGGGGGCGGCGGTGGGGCGTGCCGGCCGCAGGCGGCGACCGGTGGGTCTGAAACCCGCGGGCGGGGTTCTGGCGTCTGCGGGGACAATGGACGGCGTGCGCTATCGCATTCTCGGCACCACTCAGGCGCTCCGCACCGACGGAACCCCCGTCCCGGTCGGCGGGGCGCGTCTGCGTGCCCTGCTGACGGTGCTGGCGCTGCGGCCGGGCCGCACCGTGCCGGTGGGCCTGCTGGTCGAGGAGGTGTGGGGCGCGGAGCCGCCCGCCGACGCGACCGGGGCCTTGCAGGCGCTGGTGGGCCGGTTGCGGCGGGCGCTGGGCGCCGAGGCCGTCGCCTCCGCCGAGGGCGGCTACCGGCTGCCCGCCGTGGCCGACGACATCGACCTGTACCGTTTCGAACGGCTGACCGGCGACGGCCTGCGCGCCCTCGCCGACGGCGACCCGCACAAGGCGGCCGATGTCCTCGACGACGCCCTCGCCCTGTGGCAGGGGCCGCCCCTCGCCGACCTGCCCGACCGCACCGCCGAGGCGGCCCGGCTCGACGCCCGGCGCCTGGACGCCCTGCGCGCCCGGCACACCGCGGCCCTCGCGCTCGGCCACGCCGAACAGGCGCTGCCCGAGCTGACCGCCCTGTGCGACGGCCACCCCCTGGACGAGCCCCTCCAGGCGCTGCGGCTGCGCGCGCTGCGCGACGCGGGCCGCGGCGCCGAGGCACTGGCCGCCTACGAGGACGTACGACGGCTGCTCGCGGACCGCCTCGGCTCGGACCCCGGACCGGAACTGCGCGCCCTGCACGCGGAACTGCTGCGGCCCCGGGAACACACCGGCCGCGCCCCAGGGCCCGCCCCGCACGGCACCGCGGCCGACGGGCCCGCACCGCACGGCACAGCGGCCGACGGGCCCGCACCGCACGGCACAGCGGCCGACGGGCCCGCGCCCGGCGTACGGCACCCGGACGGCCGGCGGCCGCGGGCCGCGGCACCCGACGGGGGCGGCGGCCCGCCGGTCCCCGGGAACCTGCCCGCCCGGCTCACCTCCTTCGTCGGGCGGGAGGGCGACATCGAGACGATCCGCGGCGACCTCGCGGCGGCCCGGCTCGTGACCCTGCTCGGGCCCGGCGGGGCCGGCAAGACCCGGCTGTCGCTGGAGGCCGCCGAAAGCATGCGGCACACCACCCCGGACGGGGTGTGGCTGGCCGAACTGGCGCCCGTCGACGACCCGGCCGCCGTACCGGAGGCCGTGCTCACCGCGATCGGCGCCCGCGAGACCGTGCTGCACGGCGCCGGCGCCGAGGGCATGCGGGCCGTCGGCGACCGCCATGACGACCCCGTCGGCCGGCTGGTCGAACACTGCGGCAGGCGCCGCATGCTGATCGTCCTCGACAACTGCGAGCACATCGTGGACGCGGCGGCCCGGCTGGCGGCCCGGCTCCTGGAGCGCTGCCCCGAGCTGACCGTGCTGGCCACCAGCCGCGAACCCCTCGGCGTACCGGGCGAGTTGGTGCGTCCCGTGCAGCCGCTGTCCGAGCCGGCCGCGCTGCGGCTGCTCGCCGACCGGGGCGCCGCGGCCCGGCCCGGCTTCCGTATCGAGGCCGACGAGGAGACCGCGGCGGCCTGCGCCGAGATATGCCGGCGCCTGGACGGGCTGCCCCTCGCCATCGAACTGGCCGCCGCCCGGCTGCGCCTGATGACACCGCGGCAGATCGCGGACCGGCTGGACGACCGCTTCCGGCTGCTGACCTCCGGCAGCCGCACCGTACGGCCCCGCCAGCAGACCCTGCGGGCCGTGGTCGACTGGTCCTGGGACCTGCTGGACGACGACGAACGGGACGTGCTGCGCCGGCTTTCGGTCTTCGCGGGCGGCTGCGACCTCGCCGCCGCCGAGGCCGTCTGCGGCCCGGGCGCCCTCGACGCGCTCGGCTCGCTGGTCGACAAGTCCCTGGTGGTGGCGGCCCCGGCACCCGACGGCGCGATGCGCTACCGGCTCCTGGAGACCGTCGCCGAGTACGCCGGCGAACGCCTGGAGCAGGCCGGACAGCGTGCGCGGGCCGAACGCGACCATCTGACGTACTACCGTGAACTCGCCCGCACCACCGACCCGTTGCTGCGCGGCCCGGGCCAGCGCGCGGCCATCCAACGGCTGGAGCTCGAGTACGAGAACCTGCGCACGGCCCTGCGCCACGCGGTCGCCGCCCGCGACGAGCAGGAGGGCCTGAGCCTCGTCCTCTCCCTGGTCTGGTACTGGCAGATGCGCGACCTGCGCGGCGAGGTCCGGCACTGGTGCGGCGAGGTCATGGCCCTCGGCCCCGACCCGTTCGCCGAACCCGTCCGCCCGGCCCGGCCGGTGTGGCAGCGCTGCACCGAGACCCCGCCCCCGCTGACCGGCGAACTCCTCGCCGAAGCCCGGCGCGGTGTCCATCTCGCCCATCTGGCCTGCATGGACAGCGAGATGGACGCCCTGCAGACCCCCGAGGCCCTGGCGAAGCTGCGCGTCATCACCCGCACCTACGAACCCGGCCTGCCGCAGACCTGTCACGCCCCCGGAATGATCTGGTTCTACGCCGTGATCCTGACCGGCGACATCGATCGGCTGCACACGATCCTGGACGTCTGCGTGCGCACCTGCCGGGAGACACCGGGCTACGACTGGAACCTCGCCAGCACCCTCCAGCTCCGCGCCGGCATGCGCGCCAACCGCACCGCCTGGGCGGGCGACGCGGTGCGTGACGCCGACGAGGCCCTGGGGATCTACCGGCGGCTCGGGGATGCCTGGGGCGCCGCCGAGGCGCTGTCCGCGCGCGGCGAGGCCCATGAACGCAAGGGCGACTTCGGCGCCGCCGCGGCCGACTTCGAGGCGGCCGTCGAGCACGCCGAAATCCTCGGCGCCCGCGCCCAGGTGGCGATCCTCACCGCCCGGCTCGGCGGGGTACTCCTCGAAGCGGGCGAGACGGAACGCGGCGAGCGGCTGCTGCGCGAGGTGCTGGCCCGCAAGGACGGCGTCGGCAACGAGGCGATGCCCGCCGCCCGGCTCTTCCTCGCCGGCTGGTTCGCCGCGGACGGCCGCGTCGCCGAGGCGCGCGAACAACTCCGGCTGGTGCGCGAGGAGTCCAAGGTGGTGCACTTCATCGTCTTCGACACCCTGCTGCTCGGCCAGGAAGCCTGGGTGGACGCCGCCGACGGCCGGCACGAGGACGCCCTTGGCAAGATCCGCGCGTCGCTGGCGCAGTGCACCGAACCGCTGGCCCAGGCGATCATGCCGCAGCTGCCGTCCATCGATCTGAGCGTCGCCGCGGTGTCCCTGGCCCGGGTCGACGGCGGCAGCCGTGCCGCGGACGCCGCCCGCTGTCTGGGCGCTGCCGACGCGCTGCTGCCGGCCGGTCACTTCCCGGCCGGCATGGAACGCGCGGTGCGCGGGCGGGCCCTGGACGGCATCCGCGCGGTGCTCGACGAGGCGGCCTACGAGGCCGCGTACACCGAGGGCGGTGGCCTCTCCCTCGCGGAGGCCATCGCCCTGGTCTGATCCGCGCCCCCCACCGGAGCCCGCAACGTCAGCTCTTCGTACGGAACTTGTGGATCGCGACCGGTGCCATGACCGCGGTGATGGCCGCCGACCAGGCCAGCGTGATCCACAGATCGTGGGCGACGGGACCGCCCACCATCAGTCCGCGGGCCGCGTCGGCCAGCGTGGACAGCGGGTTGTAGTCGGTGAAGGCCTGGAGCCAGCCCGGCATCGACTGGGTCGGCGCGAAGATCGACGAGCCGAACTGGAGCGGGAACAGCACCAGGAAGCCCATCGCCTGCACGGACTGCGCGTTCTTCAGGACCACGCCCAGGGTGAGGAACACCCACATGATCGACGAGGCGAACGCCGCGGACAGCCCCACGGCCGCGAACAGCCCGCCCCAGTGGTCGATGTGAAAACCGACCAGGACGGCCACGACCATCAGCACGGCGGTCGCGAACAGCATCCGCGCCAGTTCCACCGAGATCTTCGCGAAGAGCACCGAGCCGCGCCCGATGGGCAGCGAGCGGAAGCGGTCCATGACACCGGAGTTGAAGTCCTGGCTGAAGCCGGTGCCGACGCCCTGGGACAGCGTCATGCTCATCATCGCGATCATGCCGGGGATCACATACTGCACATACCCGTCCTGGCCGCCGCCCAGGGCCTGTCCGATCGAGCCGCCGAAGACGTACACGAACAGCAGCGTGAAGACGATCGGCATCAGCAGGGCGTCGAACATCGACTCCGGGTCCTGCCGGATCCACAGCAGATTGCGGCGGATCAGGGCCCCGGTGTGCCGCAGATGGCCGCGCAGCGGGATCCGGGCGTCGGATGCGGAAGCAGAAGTGGAAGCGGTGGCCGTACTCATACGGCGACCTCCTGGCGGGTGTCGGTGGGCGCGGCATCCTGCGGGGCACTGGCACGGTGGCCGGTCAGCGACAGGAACACCTCGTCCAGGCTGGGCAGTTCGGTGGTGATCGAGGAGACGGTGATGCCGCGCGCGGCGACCGCGCCGACCACGGCGGTCAGCTGCTCGTCGCTGAGGATCGGCACCAGCAGGCTGCCGGCCTCGCTGTCCACGGTCGTCGCGGCGAGCCCGGTGATGCCCAGTTCGTCCAGCATCCCGGCGAGCGGGCGCAGCTCCAGCGGGTCGGCGGGCCGGATCCGCAGCGTGCGGCCGCCGACCTTCGCCTTCAGCTCCTCGATGCCGCCGTTCGCGATGACCTTCCCGCGGTCCACGACGGTCAGCTCGGAGGCGAGTTGTTCGGCCTCCTCCATGTACTGGGTGGTCAGCAGGACGGTGACCCCGTCCCCGACCATGGCCTTGACCTCGTCCCACACCTCGTTGCGGGTCCGGGGGTCGAGACCGGTCGTCGGCTCGTCCAGGTACAGCACCTCGGGCCGTCCGATCATGGAGGCGGCCAGGTCGAGCCGGCGCCGCATGCCGCCGGAGTAGGTGGCTGCGGGCCGCTTGGCGGCGTCCGTCAGCGAGAACCGCTCCAGCAGTTCGTCGGCGCGGGCGCGGGCCTCCTTGCGGGGCAGGTCGAGCAGCCGCCCGATCATGTACAGGTTCTCCCAGCCCGGGAGCTTCTCGTCGACGGAGGCGTACTGCCCGGTCAGGCCGATCACCCGGCGCAGCTGGCGGGGCTGGCGTAGGACGTCGTAGCCGGCGACGGTCGCCTGGCCGGCGTCCGGTGCCAGCAGGGTGGACAGGATCCGTACGAGGGTGGTCTTGCCGGCCCCGTTGGGACCGAGCACCCCCATCACGGTGCCCTCGCGCACGTCCAGGTCCACGCCGTCCAGTGCCTTGGTCTCGCCGTAGTGCTTGACCAGCCCCCGCACGGTCACGGCGTCCCCACGCCCGCTGGGCTTGTTGTCGTTTCGTGTCATGCCGAAGACACTGCCACCCCCCACCGACAAACTCCCTACAGGCCACCGACAGCCCCGCGTACCGCCCCTGACGAAACCGCGACGAGCGACCGCCCCTGACGAAACCGCGACGAGCGACCGCCCCCGCCGGATTGAGCAACCACTCATCGAGCAACCCCGACGGCGAGCAACCACGTCCGCGAGAGCGGCGCCGGTTCAGGCGCAAAGAGGGGACGGCCCGCCGACGGGGGAAGATCGGCGGGCCGTCCTTGGTGTTTCCGAGATGGTCTCAAGGGGCGCGGGAACTGCGCGGAGCGCCTAATGAACCGAGTGCTCCTCCTGAGGGAATGTGCCGCCGACGACGTCCTCGGCGAAAGCCTTCGCCGCGCCACCCATCACCGCACGCAGATCCGCGTACTTCTTCACGAACTTGGGGACCCGACCGCCGGTCAGGCCCAGCATGTCGGTCCACACCAGCACCTGCGCGTCCGTCTCGGGTCCGGCGCCGATGCCGACGGTCGGGATGTGCAGCACCCGGGTCACCTCGGCGGCCAGCTCCGCCGGCACCAGCTCCAGCACCACCGCGAACGCGCCCGCGTCCTGTACCGCCTTGGCGTCGCGCAGCAACTGCTGGGCCGCCTCCTCGCCGCGCCCCTGCACGCGGTAGCCCATGGAGTGCACGGACTGCGGGGTCAGGCCGATGTGCGCCATGACCGGGATGCCGGACTCCACCAGCAGCCGGATCTGTTCGTGCGAGCGCTCGCCGCCCTCCAGCTTGACGGCGCCGACACCGGCCTCCTTCACCAGCCGGGTCGCCGAGCGCAGCGCCTGCACCGGGCCCTCCTGGTAGGAGCCGAAGGGCAGGTCGCCCACGATCAGGGCGCGCCGGGTGCCGCGCACGACCGCGGCCGACAGCATGGTCATCTCGTCGAGGGTGACGGGCACGGTCGTCTCGTACCCGAGGTGGCAGTTGCCCGCCGAGTCGCCGACCAGCATCACGGGGATGCCCGCCTCGTCGAAGACGGACGCGGTCATGGCGTCGTAGGCCGTGAGCATGGGCCACTTCTCGCCCCGCTCCTTGGCGAGGGCGATGTCGCGGACGGTGATGCGGCGGGTGCCCTTGCCCCCGTACAGCGCGTTGCTGCCGTCGGAGGACTTGGTCGGGGCAGCCGAAAGCTGCGTCATTGCAACAGCTCCTTCAGGTCATCTCGAAGCGCCCTGACGGCGTCTCCGGATCCCCTCCATGGTGGCACCTCGTGCCGGCGACGGCCAGGGGACCTCCGTGTGATCCACCCGGCCTCCGGGTGCCCGGCGTCCCGTAACCGGCTCTCCGGGTAAGGTCTGGGCAAAGAAATAAGATACGAGACGGTTCCGTATCGGAATGGTCCTAGGCTCGTTGCCATGACAACTCCCGCTGTAGCCGCCTCCCGGATACCCGAAGAGGTGCACCGGCGCCGTTGGGCCATCCTCGGCGTCCTCATGCTGAGCCTGCTGATCGTGGTGCTGGACAACTCGATCCTGAACGTCGCGGTCAAGACGATCTCCATGCCCGCGCCCACCGGGCTCGGCGCCACCCAGAGCGAGATCGAGTGGGCCATCAACTCCTACACCCTCGTCTTCGCCGGGCTGCTGTTCACCTCGGGTCTCGTCGGCGACCGGCTCGGCCGCAAGAAGGTCCTGCTCGGCGGGCTCGTGGTGTTCGGCATCGGCTCGGCCCTGGCCGCCGAGTCCGGCTCTCCGGGTCAACTCATCGGCTACCGCGCCCTCATGGCGCTCGGCGCCGCCTTCGTCATGCCCGCCACCCTGGCCGTGCTCATGAACGTCTTCGAGCGTGAGGAACAGCCCAAGGCCATCGGCATCTGGGCGGGCGGCGTCGGACTGGCCATCGCCATCGGCCCGATCACCGGCGGCGCGCTCCTCGACCACTTCTGGTGGGGCTCCGTCTTCCTCGTCAACGTGCCGATCGTGATCCTCGCGGTGGCCCTGATGATCTGGCTCGTGCCCGACTCGCGCGACCCCAGGCCCGGCCGCGTCGACCCCGTCGGCGTCGTCCTCTCCGTCGTCGGCCTGGTCCTGCTCGTCTACGGCATCATCAAGGGCGGCGAACTCGCCGACTTCACCGACCCCAGCGTGCTCGCCACCATCGCCGCGGGGCTCGTCGTACTCGTCGCCTTCGTCCTCTTCGAGAAGCGCAGCGACCACCCGTCCCTCGATGTCACCTACTTCAAGAACAAGGTCTTCTCGGCCGCCATGAGCGCCATCGCGCTGGTCTTCTTCGCGCTGATGGGCGTGACGTTCTTCGGCGTCTTCTACACCCAGAGCGTGCGCGGCTACTCGCCGCTGGAGTCCGGCGTGCTCATGCTGCCGCTGGCCGCCGCGCAGATGATCTTCGCGCCGCGCGCCCGGCTGGTCGTCGACCGGTTCGGCAACCGGGCCACCACCACGGCCGGGCTGCTCCTGATCGCCGCGACCCTGGCCGTCTTCGCCACCTTCGAGGCGGACACCCCCATCTGGCTGCTGGAACTGGTCTTCTTCCTGATGGGCACCGGCATGGCGCACATCATGACGCCGACCTCCGTCGTCATCATGCAGGCCCTGCCGCGCGAGAAGGCCGGCTCCGCGTCCGCGCTGAGCAACACCTTCCGCCAGGTCGGCGGCGCCCTCGGCATCGCCGTACTCGGCTCGGTCCTGTCCGCCGCGTACCGCAACGGCATCGAGGGCAAGCTCGGGGCGGTGCCGGCCGGACTGCGGGACACCGCGGCCGAGTCCATCGAGGCCACCCTCGGCGTCGCCGCCAAGCTCGGCCCGCAGGGCAAGGCACTGGTCGACCCGGCCAACGACGCGTTCCTGCACGCCATGCATGTGACCGCGCTGTGCGGCACCGGGGTCGCGCTGCTCGGCGCGCTGGTGGTGGCGCTCTTCCTGCCGGGCCGGCCGCCGGCCGCTCAGGACGGCGAACGGGAAGCGGAGTTGGTCGCCGCCGCGGACTGACCCGTCCGCGCACGCGTCCGGAGAGGCAGCACGGGGGAAGGAGGCCCCTGCGGGACAATTCCCGCAGCACAGCGAAAGGACGGAGTGACGTGAGCCTTGCCGACAGTCGCCCGCAGCCCTACGGTCCCGCCCGGGGCCGCCCGCGCAGCGAAGCAGCGGAACGCGCCATCCTGGAAGGTGTGATGAAGCTCCTGGAGGACGGCGTACCCCTCGCCGAGCTGTCCATCGAGCGGATCGCCCGCACGGCCGGCGTCGGCAAGGCCACCATCTACCGCCGCTGGAGCGGCAAGGAGGAACTGTTCGTCGACGTCATGCGCGCCGCCGAACCCTCCGACCCCGAACTCCCCGGCACCTCCATGCGCGACGACCTGGTCGTGCTGCTCGAAGCGCTGCGCCTGCGCGGCCTGGCCAGCCGCTCCTCGGCCATCCTGCACAACGTGCACGCGCAGATGAAGAGCAGCCCCAAGATCTGGGCCGCCTACCAGACCAGCGTGATAGCGCCGCGGCGCAGGCAGAGCCTGGAGATCCTGCGCCGCGGGCAGCGCAACGGGGAACTCCGGCCGGACGTCGACCTCGAACTGGCCAACGACCTGTTCGTCGGCCCCATGCTCGTACGCTCCGTGATGCGCCCCGACATGGAACTCCCCGACGGTCTCGCGGAACAGATCGTCGACGCCGTGCTGGCCGGCCTACGACCCGTCAGCAGGCCCGGCCCATAGCCTGAATGTGCGCGTTTCGTCACAGTCCACCCCCGCCCCCTTGATCACCGGAACTCCGGGCGCCCGCCTGTTCGTCCTGGACTTCCGTACGGCCGTCATGGGACGGCGGGAAGGGCGCCGATCATCCCCTAGGGTCGTGACCCAGGGGGACGACGGTGTGCACGGCAGGTAGTGAGGCAACGGTATGGCGCAGCAGGCGTACATCACGGAGACGGACAACGGCGGTTCGGGACCCGAGCCGCGGGGCTCCCGGTTCCGGCGCCTGGCGCTCCGCCTGCGCGAGGTCTGGCGCGACCCGGGCATCTGGCGCCGCGGCATCGTGCTCGCCGCGCTCGCCCTGCTCCTCGCCCTGGTGATGCTGCTGCACTCGCGCATCCCCAACACCGTGGGCAACCTCGGCAGCCTCACCGAGACCTTCCTGCCCTGGCTCGGCCTGCTCATCCCGGTCCTGCTGGTCCTCGGCGCCGTCCGCCGCTCCGCGACCGCGCTGATCCTGGTGGTGCTGCCGTCCGTGGTGTGGCTGAACCTCTTCGGCGGGCTGCTCACCGACCGCACGGTCGGCGGGGGCGACCTGGTGGTCGCCACGCACAACGTCAACGCCGACAACCCGGACCCGTCCGGCACCGCCCGCGAGGTGGCCGCCTCCGGCGCGGACCTGCTGGCACTCGAGGAGCTGAAGGCGTCGGCCGTCCCGGTGTACGAGGAGGCGCTGGCGTCGACGTACAAGTACCACGCGGTCGTCGGCACCGTGGGGCTGTGGAGCAAGTACCCGATGACCGCGGTCCGGTCCGTCGACATCCGGCTGGGCTGGCAGCGCGCCATGCGTGCCACGGTCGCCGCGCCCGCCGGCCCGGTCGCGGTGTACGTCGCCCATCTGCCCTCGGTGCGGGTGAAGCTGGCGTCCGGATTCACCGCCCGCCAGCGCGACAAGAGCGCCGACGCGCTGGGCGAGGCGATCGCCGACGAGCCGCTGCGACGGGTCGTGCTGCTCGGCGACCTGAACGGCACGATGAACGATCGCTCGCTCAACGCCGTCACCTCACAGATGCGCTCCACGCAGGGGGCGGCGGGCAGTGGGTTCGGGTTCAGCTGGCCGGCGTCGTTCCCGATGGCGCGGATCGACCAGATCATGGTGAAGGGGGTCGAGCCGGAGAGTTCGTGGACGCTGCCGAGGACGGGCAGCGACCACCTTCCGGTGGCGGCCCGTGTGAAGGTGGACACGTCCGCGTAACCCGCAGGAATACTGAGCCTGAAATGCTTTGTTCCGAGGCTGAACATTGCTGCTTCGTCCCCTTTCCCGAAAGGCACAGGCTCCTTCATGCCCCTGGCCCTGCTCGCCCTCGCCGTGGGCGCCTTCGGCATCGGCACCACCGAGTTCGTGATGATGGGCCTGCTGCCCGATGTCGCGGACGACCTGCACGTCTCCCTGCCGACCGCCGGGCATCTGGTCTCCGCGTACGCGCTGGGCGTCGTCATCGGCGCGCCGCTGCTCGCCGCGGTCACCGCGCGGAGGTCCCGCCGTACCGTCCTCATCGGCCTCATGGCCCTGTTCGTGGTGGGCAACGCGCTGTCCGCCCTCGCCCCCGGCCAGGAGTCCCTGCTGGCCGCCCGGTTCCTCAGCGGCCTGCCGCACGGCGCGTTCTTCGGCGTCGGCGCCGTCGTCGCGACGACCATGGCCGCCCCCGAGCGCCGGGCCCGCTCGGTCTCCCTGATGTTCCTCGGCCTGACCGTCGCCAATGTCGCGGGCGTCCCCGTGGCGACCCTGGCGGGCCAGCACTTCGGCTGGCGGGCCACCTTCCTCGGGGTGAGCGTGATCGGGCTCGCGGCGATCGCCTCCCTCGCCCTGCTCATCCCGCACGACCACACCCACGGCCCCGCCACCGGGCTGCGCGGCGAACTGGCCGCCCTGCGCTCGGTGCCGGTGTGGCTGGCCCTCGGTACGACCGTGGCGGGCTTCGGCGCGCTGTTCGCCGCGTACAGCTACATCACACCGATGCTCACGGACTCCGCCGGGTTCGACGGGTCCGGGGTGACGCTGCTGCTCGCGCTGTTCGGCGTGGGCGCGACGGTGGGCAATCTGCTCGGCGGCCGGCTGGCCGACCACGCCATGCGCGGCACGCTGTTCGGCGGACTCGCCTCGCTGGCGCTGGTCCTGGCCCTGTTCCCGGTGCTGATGCGGGCACAGTGGAGCGCGGCGCTCGCGGTGACCCTGCTCGGCACGGCCGCGTTCATCACGGGCTCACCGCTGCAACTCATGGTCATGGAGAAGGCCGCGTCGGCGCCCTCCCTGGCGTCCTCGGCCAACCAGGCGGCCTTCAACCTGGCGAACGCCGGGGGAGCGTGGATCGGTGGCCTCGCCCTGGCCGCGGGCTTCGGCGTGACGTCCCCCGCGGTGGCCGGGGCGGCGCTCGCGGTGCTGGGGCTCGGCGTGGCCGCGGTGGCTTACGCCGTCGACCGCGGGGGCCTGCCGGCCGCTCGGCAGCGTCTGGTCGCGTCGCATGTCCCGGACCATCAGGAGGCGGTACGTCCCTGAAGACGCCTGCGGGGCGCGGGCCGCGGGGCGCGGGGCGCGGGCCGCGGGGATGGGCGGGTAGTGGGTGCGTTGTGGCTGGGCAGCGGTGGGTGGCTGCGGGTGCGTCGTGGCTGGTCGCGCAGTTCCCCGCGCCCCTTTGGGGGGTGCCGGTGGTGGGTGGCTGCGGGTGCGTTGTGGCTGGTCGCGCAGTTCCTCGCGCCTCTTTGGGGGGTGCCGGTGGTGGGTGGCTGCGGGTGCGTTGTGGTTGGTTGCGCAGTTCCTCGCGCCCCTTTGGGGGGTGCTGGTTGTGGGTTGTGGTTGGTTGCGCAGTTCCCCGCGCCCCTTTTCGCGTTCCTCTGACCTCTGGGGTGGGGGTGTGTTTATTCTCGCCAGCCGTTGGTGATGGGGAGGCGGCGGTCCTTGCCGAAGCCCTTGGCTGAGATCTTGGTGCCCGGCGGGTACTGGCGGCGCTTGTACTCCGCCGTGTCCACCATCCGCAGCGTCCTGATGACCAGCGCCGGGTCGAAACCGGCGGCGACGATCGTGTCCGCGCCCTTGTCGTGGTCGACGTACAGGTCGAGGATCGCGTCCAGGACCGGATAGTCCGGCAGCGAGTCGGTGTCGACCTGGCCGGGGCGCAACTCGGCGCTCGGCGGCTTGGTGAGGGAGTTCTCCGGGATCGGCGGGGTCTGACCGCGCTCGGCAGCCGCCCGGTTGCGCCACTCGGCCAGCCGGAAGACCGACGTCTTGTACACGTCCTTGATGGGCCCGTACGCGCCCACCGAGTCGCCGTACAGGGTCGAATAGCCCACCGCCAGCTCCGACTTGTTGCCGGGGGCGAGGACGATGTGGCCCTCCTGGTTGGAGATCGCCATCAGCAGCGTGCCGCGCAGCCGCGACTGGAGGTTCTCCTCGGCCAGCCCGGTCAGCTCGGTCGACGCCATATACGCGTCGAACATGGGGGCGATCGGGACGGTCCGGAAGTTGAGGCCGGTGCGCCGGGCCAGCTCGGCCGCGTCGTCCTTGGAGTGCTCCGAGGAGTACTTCGACGGCATGGACACGCCGTACACCTGCTCCGCGCCCACCGCGTCGCAGGCGATCGCCGCCACCAGCGCCGAGTCGATGCCCCCCGACAGCCCGATCAGCACGGACCGGAAGCCGTTCTTGTGCACATAGGCGCGCAGGCCGGTCACCAGCGCCGAGTACACCTCCTCGTCGTCGTCGAGGCGGTCCGCGTAGCCGCCGGTCCGCTCCGGCGGGTAGGCGGGCAGCGGGTCCTCGGAGAGGATCACCCGCTCGATGCGCAGCCCGTCGTCCACCACTCCGGTGGGCGGCTGCGCCGAGGCCGCGGGCAGCTCCAGGTCCAGCACCACACAGTCCTCGGCGAACTGCGGCGCCCGCGCGATCACCTCGCCGTCGGCGTCGACGACGATCGAGTCGCCGTCGAAGACCAGCTCGTCCTGGCCGCCGATCATGGCGAGGTAGGCGGTCGTGCAGCCCGCCTCCTGGGCGCGCTTGCGCACCAGTTCCAGCCGGGTGTCGTCCTTGTTGCGCTCGTACGGGGAGGCGTTGACGGACAGCAGCAGGCCCGCGCCCGCCGAGCGCGCGGCGGGCACCCGGCCGCCGTCCTGCCACAGGTCCTCGCAGATGGCCAGGGCGACATCGACGCCGTGCACCCGCACCACCGGCATGGTGTCGCCGGGCACGAAGTAGCGGAACTCGTCGAAGACGCCGTAGTTCGGCAGATGGTGCTTGGCGAGGGCCAGGACGACCGTGCCGCGGTGCAGCACCGCCGCCGCGTTCTGCGGGGCGCCGGCCGGCTGGCCGTACCGCGGCTGAGCGGTTTCGCTGCGGTCCAGATAGCCGACGATCACCGGCAGCTCCCCGAAGCCCTCCTCCGCGAGCCGGGCGGCGAGCGAGCGCAGCGCGGCGCGGGACGCCTCCACGAAGGACGATCTGAGGGCCAGGTCCTCGACGGGATACCCGGTCAGCGCCATCTCCGGGAACGCCACGAGATGCGCTCCCCGCTCGGCGGAGTGCCGGGTCCAGCGGAGGATCGTCTCGGTGTTTGCGGCGAGGTCGCCGACGCGCGAGTCGATCTGGTTGAGGGCGAGACGAAGTTGAGGCACGCGCCCAGTGTAATCGTCAGAGCGACGCGATAGGGGTGGCGCGGAGTGTGGTGCACCCCACGCCACCCCCGTCCGGCGCCGCGGGATCAGCGACGGCGGTACGACTGGACGTAGCCGCCGGCGGGCGTGCCCACGCCGGTCACGTCGTCGTAGCCCTTCACGGCCTTGAGCGAGCTGTCCTTGCCGAGGCTGCGGACCGAGGTGAGCAGGCCGTCGGCGGCGTCGTAGCCGTTGGCGAAGTCGACGCGGGCGACCGCCAGGCCGGAGCCCGTCGGGTCGTCCGTGACGTCGTGGTACGCCTTCGAGCCGTACTTGGCGTAGATCGCCGGGTTGGCGAAGCCGATCGCCTTGCCGCCGCGCGCCTCCTGGGCCAGCGCCTGCACGGCCGCGATCACCGGCGCGGCCAGCGAGGTGCCGCCGATGCGGTACTCGCCGTACTGCGCGGTCCCGTCCGGGAAGGTCTGGGTCTGGCCGACGAGGAAGCCGGTGTTCGGGTCGGCGACCGCCGCGATGTCGGGCACGACCCGGTTGCCGGCCGCGCTGTTCGCCTTGGCGAGCGAGTTCGGGACGACGCCCCGCTGGTAGAACGGCTCGGGCACGGTCCGGCTGGTGCCGCCGCCCGCGCCGGAGGTGAACGCGCCGGGGAAGTCGGTCCAGCTCCTGCCGTCCGCGGACAGATTCGCCTTCTCGGTGCCCCAGCCGGTCTCCCACAGGTACGTCTCGCCCTTGCCGACGGCCAGCGAGGTGCCGCCGACCGCGGTCACCCACGCCGAGTTGGCCGGGGTGTCGACCTGTTTGGTGCCGGTGTTCGCGACCTCGTCGCCGTTGTCGCCGGAGGAGAAGTAGAAGCCGATGCCCTGGACCGCGCCGAGCTGGAAGACCTGGTCGTAGGCGGCCTGGACGTCCGGCGTCTCGTTGGCCTCGATGTCGCCCCAGGAGTTGGAGACGATGTCGGCCAGATGGTGGTCGACGATCTTGCCGAGCGAGTCGAGCAGATCGTCGTCGTAGCAGGAGGCGGCGCCCACATAGGTGACGGAGGCGTCCGGCGCGACCGCGTGCACGGCCTCGACGTCCAGGGTCTCCTCGCCGTACCAGCCGGCCGCCCCGCACTCCTCGGTCTTCGTGTAGTTCTCGGGCAGCACCTGGCGCAGCCCGCCGGACTTCCAGGCCGCGTCGCCGTTCTTGCGCGCGTAGGCGGCGGCGTCGAAGGCGATGGTCGGCGAGGCGTAGGCGTCGGTGATGGCGACGCGGACGCCCTTGCCGGTGTAGCGGCCGGCGCCGTAGGCGGCCCGCAGCTGCCTGCCCGTGTAGCCCTTGACGGCGTACGGGATCTTCTGGCCGTATGCGCGCGGCAGTGTCGTCGCGGTGTTCGAGCCGTAGTACGAGGAGAACGGCCCGGCGTTCTTGAACACGGCGTCCGGCGGCGGCAGTTGGTCCTGGTGGTGGGCCTTGTGCGGCGCGTTGTCCAGGCCCGTGACGGTCAGCACGGCGCCGCCCAGGCCCCGCGGCACGGAGGCGGTGCGGGCGGGCGCACGGTAGGTCTTCGAGCCCTTGGCGTAGTTGTGCAGCCCGGTGCCGAAGGCCCGCTCGGTGGCCGCCACATCACCGGAGACGGCGAGGTAGTGCCGGGTGACCTCGGTGACCTTCAGGCCGGCCGAGGACAGCCAGGACGTCACGGCCTTCACCTGGGCCCCGGTCGCGCCGAAGCGCGCCTGTGCCTGTGCGGCGCTCAGATATCTGCCGTACAGCGGCGAGGACGGGTCGGAGACCGCCTTCGCGTACGCCGTGAGGCCGGACGCGTTCCGGCCGGCCAGATACACCCGGGCGGTGACCCGGGCGCCGTCCGGGGTGGCGCCCCTGTCCGCCTCCGCCGTGGCCCACGCGGGTCTGGTGCCGGCGAGTGTGTCCCGGCCCGGGCCGTCCGCGGCGTGCGCCGCGGGTATGCCGAGCGCCAGTGCGCCGGCGAGCATCGGCAGTGTCGCCGCCATGCTCACACCGGCGCGCGCCTTGGCGCGGTTGGATCTCATAGAACCCCCTGCGATGCGGTTCGCATACACGTAGTGGTCGCGGTCGTCGCCGATCCGCACCGGGGCCCGCGGCGGTCAGGGGCCCGCGAGTGGATCACACGATGGGGGCCACTCTTACGGATGAACCGTTCATGTCAGGGGAACGCGGGAGTCAAGAGAAGCCCAAGTAACCATCAGCCGGGGAGAATTGAGGCTTTCGTCCGTCCGGGTGTCAGGAACGGGGCGCCGCTCCGCGCTTCTTGAGCATGTCGGCCATCAGCGCGATCTCGGACTGCTGCGCCTCGACCATGCCCTGCGCGAGCCGCTTCTCCACCCCGACGGCGCACCGGGCGACACACCCCTCGGCCATGTGCACACCGCCCTGGTGATGGGCCGTCATCAGCTGGAGGTAGAAGACCTCCGCCCGCTTGCCCGACAGCGTGCCCAGCTTCTTCAGCTCGGTGTTGGTCGCCATGCCCGGCATCAGCGCGCCGTCCTTGCCGGCGGGCATGTCGCCCATGCCCATCCAGGTCATCGGCGGCTCGGCCGACACCTTCGGCAGCCCCCACAGGTCCAGCCAGCCGAGCAGCATGCCCCGCTGGTTGGCCTGCGTCTGCGCGATGTCGTAGGCGAGCCGACGTACCTCCTCGTCGTCCGTGCGGTCGCGCACGATGTACGACATCTCGACGGCCTGCTGATGGTGGACCGCCATGTCCCGGGCGAACCCGGCGTCCGCCGACTCGGCGCCCGGCGCCGCCGCGCCCGAGCCCCCGTCCTCGGCGACCGCGTAGGTGATCGCGCCCGCCGCGACCAGCGCCGCCGCCGCGGTCCCGGCGACCCAGCCGATGTGCCGCTTCACCGCACCGCCCTCACTTCATCGTCCCGCCGGTGCACGAGGCACCCGGCTCGGGCGTCTGCTTGCCCTGCACATACGTCGAGAAGAATGTGTTCACCGCCGGGTCGTCCGCGCTCTTCACGGTCACCTGGTGGCCCCAGGCCGACAGCATCAGCGGGGCCGCCTGGTCCTCGTACGGGCTCATCAGCGAGTACGGCGTCTGCTTCACCTTGGCCGCGAGCGCGTCCACGTCCGCCTTCTTCGCCGCCGCGGTGTACGTCACCCAGACGGCGCCGTGCTCCAGCGAGTGCACCGCGTTCTCGTTCTTCACGGCCGAGGTGTAGACGTCGCCGTTGCAGTTGAGCCACACCGGGTTGTGGTTGCCGCCCACCGGCGGCCGCATCGGGTACGTCACACTCGTCCGGACGTGGTTGCGCGCCAGGTCGCCCTTCCAGGTGCGCACCCCGTCATCGCCGGTCACGAAGTGCCCCGAGTCGCCGGCGCCCTTGGAGTCGTCCGACGCGCTGTCCGTGGAATCGGACCGCGTGTTCACGAGGACGACACCGCCGACGACCAGACCGGCCACGACCACCACGCTCGCGGCGACGATGAGCAGCCGGTTGCGGCGCTCGCGGGCCCGTTCGGCCCGCTGCATCTCCGCTATGCGGGCCTTGCGTGCCGCGCTGCTGTTGTTCTTCGCGGAAGCCATGAGGCGTGTCCTTCTGGGGGAAAGGGGCGGAGGCGTGGTGCGCGGGCGTGGTGCGGGGGTGGCGCTCGCCGATCGTAAGGGGCGGGGGGCCGCGTTTCGTAGGGAGGGCACCGGAATCGGGGGAGGGCAGTGGAGTGAAGCACGGGGACATGCCGCCTCGGCGACGCGCACCAAAACGGGCGGGAACGATCGGGATCGGCCATTACGGATGGCGGTCCGGGCAGGCAAGATGGGCGGCAGAGCAGTACATCCGCCGAACCCGGCGCGTTCCGTGCCAGGCCGGCCGGGCGATCAAGGTCCGCAACGCGCACGAAATGGTGTTGTGGTGGGATGCTCAGGTGCCCGACCGCCTCCGGTGGCACCGGGGAAAGGCGGCCTGACCAGCAAGGATGGGGAAGCGGAAGATGGACAAGCAGCAGGAGTTCGTGCTCCGGACCTTGGAGGAGCGCGACATCCGGTTCGTACGCCTGTGGTTCACGGACGTGCTGGGCTTCCTCAAGTCCGTCGCCGTGGCCCCCGCCGAGCTGGAACAGGCCTTCGACGAGGGCATCGGCTTCGACGGCTCCGCCATCGAGGGCTTCGCCCGGGTCTACGAGTCCGACATGATCGCCAAGCCGGACCCGGCCACCTTCCAGGTCCTGCCCTGGCGCGCCGAGACCCCCGGCACGGCCCGCATGTTCTGCGACATCCTCATGCCGGACGGCTCCCCGTCCTTCGCCGACCCCCGCTACGTCCTCAAGCGCGCCCTCGCCCGCACCTCCGACCTGGGCTTCACCTTCTACACCCACCCGGAGATCGAGTTCTTCCTGCTGAAGGACCGCCCGCTCGACGGCTCCCGCCCCACCCCCGCCGACAACTCCGGCTACTTCGACCACACCCCGACCAATATCGGCATGGACTTCCGCCGCCAGGCGATCACCATGCTGGAGTCGATGGGCATCTCCGTCGAGTTCTCCCACCACGAGGGCGCCCCCGGCCAGCAGGAGATCGACCTGCGCTACGCCGACGCGCTCTCCACGGCCGACAACGTCATGACGTTCCGCCTGGTCATGAAGCAGGTCGCGCTGGAACAGGGGGTGCAGGCCACCTTTATGCCGAAGCCGTTCAGCGAGCACCCCGGCTCCGGCATGCACACCCACCTCTCACTGTTCGAGGGCGACCGGAACGCGTTCTACGAGTCGGGCGCCGAGTACCAGCTCTCCAAGGTCGGCCGCTCCTTCATCGCCGGGCTGCTCCGGCACGCGGCGGAGACCTCGGCGGTCACCAACCAGTGGGTCAACTCCTACAAGCGCATCTGGGGCGGCTCCGAGCGCACCGCGGGCGCCGGCGGCGAGGCACCCTCGTACATCTGCTGGGGCCACAACAACCGCTCGGCCCTGGTCCGGGTGCCGATGTACAAGCCGGGCAAGACGGGCTCCGCACGCGTGGAGGTCCGCTCCCTCGACTCGGGCGCCAACCCGTACCTGGCCTACGCCGTCCTGCTGGCCGCCGGCCTCAAGGGCATCGAGGAGGGCTACGAACTGCCGCCCGGCGCCGAGGACGACGTCTGGGCCCTGTCCGACGCCGAGCGCCGCGCCCTGGGCATCGAGCCGCTGCCGCAGAACCTCGGCGAGGCCCTGACGCTGATGGAGCGCAGCGACCTGGTCGCCGAAACCCTCGGCGAACACGTCTTCGACTTCTTCCTGCGCAACAAGCGTGCCGAATGGCACGAGTACCGCTCGGAGGTCACGGCCTTCGAACTCCGCAAGAACCTGCCGGTGCTGTAAGAGCAGGCCAGAGCGGGTTTCCTGCTGATTCAGCGAGTGGGGCCGACAGTCGCAGAGTGTCAGCCCCACCGAGTTTTATGGGCCCTGAGCCGTCAGTGCGCCGTTTCAGCTTTCGCTGGGGCGGTCGGTTCCACGGCTTTGGGCAGCCACTTTGGTGCGAGCCTCGAAGATCATGGCCCCGACGTCATGCTTTACCGGGCCCGCCTATCCCTCGTTCAGCCCAGCCAATCGTCATGCAACCTTTTGTGGGCGGTCTGTACAGACATCGTGAGTTTTTTTTCGGTGCATGGCTTCAAGGGATTGGGTGGTGTGCTTATGAAGGGGAATTCAATGCGCCGGCTACTGGCCGCGGCGTTCTTGGCTGTCTGCGCAGTCGGTATGAGTGCGCCCACAGCCAGCGCGGCAGGCAGTGCCGACCTGTCCATCAAGATCGACGGTCCGCAGCCCGCCCCCGGTCCGGGGCCTGCCCCTGGAGAGAATGCCACGTATCAGGTGACCGTGAGCAACAATGGTCCGGATACGGCCACTGGCTGGTCGTTCTATCTGCCTGTGATTGTTCGCTTGGACAACGGGCAACCTTATGGCGCCGGGTTCGCTCCGAGTTCGTATGATGCGCGCTGCAGCACTACAGGCGGAGGCTCTGTCGGTATCCCGAGCAACGTTTTGTCGGCCCTTTCTTGTGCCGGTGATGCTCTGCCCGCGGGCGCCAGTACCACCTTCAGCATCACCGGAGGTCTTTTGTTCGATTCACAGAGGATGGTTTACCTGATCCCGGGGAATGAGACTGATCCCAATCAGGCGAACAACACCGCTTCTTCTGTGGATGTCGTACCGGTTCCGATGATTGATCCAGCAATCGGAGCCGGTGCTGCTGCTGCCTCCCTGGGGGCTGTCGGGGTGGCCTCCTACCTCCGTCGCCGTGGCACCGGAAGGGCGCAAACCGTACGCGTTTGATGAGTGACAGCGGGTGGCGCCGGTGCCGGCAGCGGAGAAGTACCGTGACCAGCCGCCTGCAGTCCGCATCGAGGTGCCCCAGGAGCCTCCGTCGGCTTTCACTGACGGAGGCTCCTTGCGCGCATCCGCGCTGCTGGAGCGATCTCGCTGAAGGTGTCGCGCTCGCGCTTCCAACGTCGCGGTCCTGCCGGCCCTGAGCCCTCCTTCGCCCTGACCGGTCGCGTCACCTGCCAGTTCGCGCGGCCTTCAGCGGTGTGACTAATGTGTCGCGTGCCAGGCATATGCGTCCTGCCACGAGGGGACTCGACCCTCCCCTGAACGGGATGCATGGACCTTTGTCCTGGTGGAGCACGGTCCGGGCGAGTGGGTATGCGAGCTATCTGGTGATGCGCGAGCTGGACGAGACGGCCGCCGGCGGTCCGATTGGGGTCCGCCTGGCCGTCTGGCGTCGCCGCCGGGAGCTGAGCCGGGATGACCTTGCCTCCCGCACCGGCCTGGGGCTCGATTACCTTGCCGGGCTGGAGACGGGTCGGGAGTGGGTGGACCGCCGCGGCCGGCTGGCGGCGCTGGCCACCGCCTTGCGGGTGGATATCGCGGACCTGACCGGACAGCCCTACCCGCCGCGCGGGGAGGAGAACGCGGCGGTGCGGGCAGTCGCCTTCCACCTGCGGCGCAGCCTGGCCCGCCGACAACCGGCTACGGCCCCCGGCGTGCTGCTGGAGGAACTGGCGGAACGGACGCGGGCCGCCGCACAGGCCGATACCGCGGGCGACGAGCACCATCTCGCGCTCGCGCTGCCGGAGTTGATCGAGGCGGCCGACCACGCGATGGCCGCCGCTGCGGGGCCCGGGCGGGACGAGGCGGTGCGGCTGCGCGTGGACGCGCATGTGCTGGCCGCTGGGCTGCTGCGACGCCTGGGTTACAAGGACCTGGCGTGGATGCTGCTGCACCGGGCCCGTCCCGGCACACGCGAACCGCTGCCGGTGCTGGTCGAGGAGGTGCGGCTGCTGATCGACCTCGGCCTGCCGGAGTACGCGCTGGCCCGCGCCGACCGCGCCGAGGACCTCGGAGCCGACTGGGAGCTGCCGGCGCTGGCCGCCGTCGCCCAGGCCATGGCCGGACGCCGCCCGGAGGCCGAACGACTCCTTGCCACGGCCGCCGAACGGGCCGCCGACACACGGGAGTCGGCCCTGGTGATCGCAGCCCGCGCCGCCGTCGCCGCCGAACACGGCGACGCGGCCGAGGCCGCCGACCACGTACGCGCGGCGGATCACGCCGCACTCGACGGCGCCCACCGCTCCAGTTTGCTGGTGGTCGCCGCGGCGGCCGAGGCCCGCCAGGACCGTGCCGAAGAGGCTGCTGCCCGGCTGATCGAGGCCGACGCGGCGGCACCGCTGCGGCTGCGGCTGGACCCCTTCGCTCGCGACCTGGTCGCCGCGCTCACCGACCGCACCACCGTTCACACTGCGGCGGTGCGGGATCTGGCCGAGCGGGCCGGGCTGCGGTGATGCCGCCCGTCTGGCGGGAAAGCCCCTGGGGGCGGCAGGCTCGCCCTACGCTACGGCCGAGGCACGGGAGTTGAGGCGGGGGAGATGAACGAAGAGCAGGCCGTCAGGATCGGCGAGCGTCTGCGGTCGGCTCGCCGCCAGCGCGGGATAAGTCTGCGCAGTCTCGCGGGCCTGGCCGGGGTGTCGGTCGGCTACCTGTCGATGGTGGAGAACGGCCAGCGGCTGCTCGACCGCTCCAGCCTCATCACCTCCTTCGCCGAGGCACTGCAGATCGCCCCGTCCGAACTGACCGGCCAGCCCTTCGCCCCGCTGGACCCGCACACCAGCGCGGCCCACGAGGCGATCCCCGCTCTGCGGCTGACGCTGATGGGCCTGACCATGGCCACCCCACCGGACCGCCGCCCGCCTCTGGTTCCGGCGGCGGCGCTGACCGAACGGGTGGCGAAGGCCAACCGGCTCTATCACGGGGCCGAATACGGCACCCTCGCCGCCGGGCTGCCGGCGCTGCTGGCCGACCTGCACGCAGCCGCCAAGGACGCCGGCGGCGCCGCCCGCCGCGAGCTGCTGAAACTGCTGGCGGACGCCTACCATCCGGCCTGCACCCTGCTGCTGAAGAACCTCGGCTACACCGACCTGGCGTTCATCGCGGTGACCCGTGCCGCCGAGGCGATCGCGGAGCTGGACGACCCGGTCTACTCCGCCCTGTCCGGCTTCTTCCACACCCATGTGCTGATGGCGGCCGGCAGCCCCACGGTGGCCCTGGCACAGGCCACCGCCGCCGCCAACACCCTCGAAGCGCACCTGACGAGCCCTGATGCTCATGCGCTGCTCGGCGAACTTCACCTGATCTCCGCCACCTCGCTGACCCTGGACCGGCAGCGGCCCGGGAACACCCGCGCCGAGGATGTCCGCGGCCACCTGGCGGAGGCCGCCAAGCTGGCAGGCCGCACCGGCGAGACGCGGGCCTGGCATCTGAACTTCGGCCCCACCAACGTCGGCATCCACAAGGTGAGCCTGAACACCGACCTCGGTCTGCACGGAGCGGCCGTCACCGCCGGGGGCGGGGTCCATCCCGAGACGCTGGCGGAGGCTCCGGGACGGCAGGCGGCCTTCCACGCCGACCTGGGCCGGTCGCTGGCCCATCTGCGAGGCCGGGAGGCCCAGGCGGTCGCGGCCCTGCTGACCGCCGAGGAGATCGCCCCGCAGCGCATCCACGCCAACGCACCGGTGAGGAACACCGTCGAGTTCCTCACCGACCGGCAGCTGCCCGCCCACGCAGCGCGGGACCTGCGGGGCCTGGCCCACCGCATCGGCCTGTCTCTCTGACCAGCAGTGTCTCCCTGATCCGGCTGAGTACATAAGTCCGTACGCGGCTCAGGACGTTCCTCGGTACCTGACTTCTGCGCGAATGCCGTACGCGGTTGAGCACGTTGGTCTGTACGCAACTCCCGCGCCCGGCGTTCCTCACCGGCCGACCCTGATCCGGGGCTCGGGGATTGCGGGTTCACCGTCGTGAACACCTCTGCGTGCTGGGTCTCTTACCTTCGGTCACGGTCCGGGCGGCTGCCGCTCGGAGAGAGGGTGAGTCCCGCGATGCCCAGCACTGTGATGCGCCACGACTTCCAGGTGGTCTCCGAGGCCGAGTACGTCCCGCTGGCCCGCCACGAGACGGCCAAGGTCCTTGCCGACTGGGGCATGTCCGAGGAGGTCGTGGGCACCGCCTGCCTGATCATCAGTGAGCTGGTGACGAACGTGGTGCGGCACGCGGCCGTGCTCTCGCCCACCGCCGCGGTCAGCCTCGCTGTCGAGGAGCAGGCCGCGCTGGTGCTGGCCGTCGCGGATGCCCACCCGCTCAAGCCGAAGCCGCTGCCCACCGCCCACGACCTCGGTGGCCGCGGCCTGTTCCTGGTCGACGCCCTGGTGAGGGGAGTCCACGGCAGAGCCGAGGTTCTCCCGGAGACCGCCACGGGCGGCAAGCGGATCGTCATCCGTCTTCCCCTGGCTCCCGTTGTGGCCTGATCCACCCCCGGCACTGCATCAGACGGCGGCTACAGCGCCGTCGACGACTTGCACCTCCCACCACAAGAAAGAGGACAGCTGATGCTCGAATCGGTCCGCCACCTTGACCAGGTGGCCCGCGAGTGGAACAGCAACCCCGAGGACGTGCTGCTGATCGCGCTGAACGCCTCCGGCGCCCGGTCCCCGCTGACCAAACCGCGCATGCGCTTCCGGCTGCGGCTGGACTCCCGCCCCAACACCCCGCTGTTCCTGATCCTCTCGCTGGGCCGGGAGGACTCCCCGTTCGAGCTGGACGAGCACGAACTGCGGCTGAACGGTGAGAAGGTCGGCGAGGTCGACGGCATCGAGGACGACGACGCCGTGCTGGGCTACTGGCGCAACGGCACCAAGATGCTCACCATCAACTCCAACGCCCGCAGCCAGTGCACCGGCTGCGTGTTCTGCCCCAACACCCTCGAAGACGCCTCTGACCCGAAGATCAAGGCCCTGGACCTGCCCGGCTACCTCGGCGCTCTCGCGGTGAACTCGGGCATGGAGGACCTGTCGGCGGTGGAGACGGTCACTGTCTGCACCGGCTGCTTCCTCTACGAGCACCTCGCGCTGGATCATCTCGCCGAGGTCCGCGCGGCGATGGGCCACAACGGCTGCACCGGCACCCTGCACTTTCTGTCCTCGGTGCTGAGCAGCAACGAGGGGATGGACGCCGCCGCCGGTCTGGGCCCGTTCCACCTGACGCTGACCGCCGAGTGCTTCACCGAGCGGCGGCAGATCCTCAAGGAGTCCAAGGCCAAACTCACCCCCGCCGAGATGACCGCCGCCCTGGGCCGGGCGAAGCAGCGGGGCATCACCACCGACTTCACCTACATCGTCGGACTGGACCCGATCGAGGACGCGATCGAGCACCTGAAGGACTTCGTGCCGGTCACCACCGCCTTCCCTCGGTTCCAGACCTACCAGGCCCACAACGCCTTCATGGAGGTCTACCGCACGCCGGGCTCAGACACGATCGAGTGGCACCTGACCATGCGCCGGCACCTGGAGGAGCTCTTCTCCCCGACGGGCTTGCGTCCGCAGTGGTGGCAGAACTACCGCAGTCCGTGGTGCTTCACCTTCGCCGGGGAGGAACTGACGGGGGCGAAGATCTGATGACGACCCTCACGGTTCGCGCACCCGCCCAAGCCGGGGTGGCCACGAAGACCGTGGTCCGCGCCGTCCGCGCCTGGCAGTTGCCCCCGCAGCCCGCCGGGCTGCCGCCCGAACTGCCCGAGCAGGTTGCCGCCGCGGCAGGTGAGCCGCCGGCGGGCCCGGCCTGGGCCGAGCACCGCACCCGGTTCGCCATCGAGCTGGTCGGCGACGGAGTCTCCGGCTGGCAGGCCCCGGTCGCCGAGACAGTCGTGCAGATCATCGCCGACGATCTGGCCGCCGGGCTGATCGGGCACGATGCCGCCGCACCCCGCCGCCTGACCTACCGGCCGAAGGCCGGGCGGCACCGCAACGGCACACACGCCCGGCAGGCCGCCTCCGCGGTCGAACTGGCCTGCTGGGATCTGGCCTCCCGTGCCACCGGGCTGAGCGTGACCGGACTGCTGGGCGGCACCATCCGGCCCAAGGTCCCCGCCTACGCCTCGGCACTCGGCCTCGACCCGTCCCACGCCTCGGCCCCGGAGGCGGCGGCCTGGATCACCGCGGCGGGGTTCTGGGGGCAGAAGTGGCCGCTGCCCAAACCGCTGATCCTCGCCGGACCGAGGGCGGTCGCGAAGACGCTCGGGCGGTTACGGGAGGCAGCGGGCGAGGGCCGCTTCATGGTCGACGCCTTGGGCCGATGCCGCCTGGACGAGGCGATGCAGTTGCTGCCCGTCCTGGCCGATCTTCAGGTCACCTTCGCCGAGGAACTCCTGCCGCCCGGCTCCTTCGGCTGGCACCGGCTGCGCGCGGCCGGAACCGGAGTTCCGCTGGCAGCGGGCGAGCACGCCGTCGACGAGGCCGAGCAGACCCGGCTGCTGACCGGCGAGGCGGTGGATGTCTGGCAGGTCGATCCGGGCTGGTCGGGCGGGCTGGCCCGCTCGCTGCACACCACCGAGACCGCCGCGGACCTGGGCATGGCGACCTTCCCGCACGGCGACCGGCTGCCCGCCGCCCTCGCCCTGGCCGGCGCCTGCTGCCGCGACAAGATCCCGGCTGTCGAGTGGCACCTGACCCTGGAGCCGCTGCGGCAGCAGATCTACCCCGCCCCCGTCCGCGTCGAGGACGGGATGCTGTCCGTCCGCACCGTCCCGGGCCTCGCCGAGGCCCCCACACTGCCTGTGAAAACGGCAGTGCTGGAGGTGACGGGCTCGTGACCACCCAGCATCGGTTGCTCCGCCCCCTCTGGGAGGGGGTGCGTGGCATCTGCTTCGACCTGGGCGGCACCCTGGTACGTCCCGAGGCCGAGCCGACCACCGGGCAGGTCGCCCGGCTGCTGGGCATCTCGCTGGAAGAGGCCCGCGCGGTGATGGAGCAGGGAGCGAAACGCCGCCGGGTCACCCCCGAGGGCCTCGCCCGCGACCTGGCAGCCGCCTTCCGCCGCCCTGCCCTGGTCGGTCCGCTCATCCACGTGCTGGAGCGGGTCCGGCAACGGGCCGCCGAGCCGGAGCTGTTCCCGGATGCCCAACCGGCACTGACCGCGCTGCGCGAGCGGGGCTACGCGCTGTTCGCCCTGACCAACAGCCTCGGATCCTCCATCCCGGCCGAGCCCCCGCAAGCATTCCGCAACCTGCTGGACCAGGTGATCTATTCGGCTGAGACCGGCGCGGTCAAGCCCGAACGCGAAGCCTTCGCCGCCGTCGAACACGCCTGCGGGCTCGGCCCGGACCGGCTCCTGCACGTCGGGGACTCGCCCCGGGCGGATGTCGCCGGAGCCGCCGCGGCGGGCTGGCACACCGCCTGGCTGGACCGCCACATGCCCTGACCACCGAACGCGTCGCAGACCCGGCCCCGCCTGGCTTCGCCGACTGGAGCTACGCGGCACGGCAGGCTGCCGAGGCCGTGCCCCACCAGGCCATCGACGCCTGCTGGCGGGCGTTGAACCACCTGTCCGCGGCCCAGCTCTACCTCACCGACAACGCCCGCCTCGCCCGCCCGCTGAGGCCCACAGACGTCAAGGAGACTCCCCGCGGGCACTGGGGAGTCTGCCCGCCGGTCAACTACATGCTCGCTCACCTCGGGCCGCTGACCGCCCGGCGGCCCGCCGGGTCCGAACTGCTGGTGCTGCACGGCGCCGGGCACGCCAGCCCCTCGGCGCTCGCCCACGCCTACCTGGGCGGCAGCCTGCACCTGACCGGGAACGGGCCGGGCTGCTCGATGCCCGAACTGCGTGCCCTGATCACCGGCTTCCCCCACCCGGAGCGGTTCGGCGGGGAGATCACCCCGCTCATCCCCGGCGTCCGGCACACAGGCGGACAGCTCGGCCCCGCCCTCGCCATCGCCCAGGGCATGGTGCTGGACGCCCCGCACCGCCTGGTCGTCCCACTGATCGGGGACGGCGAGCTGGAGACCGGGGCAACCGCGGCGGCCTGGCTCGCCCGCCGAGCCCTGCACGGCAGCGGAGAGCACGGGGCGGTGCTGCCGGTGGTGCTGGCCAACGGACTGAAGATGGGCGGCTCCTCACTGCTGGCCGGCATGAACCAGGACGAGGTACGCGCATATTTCACCGGCCTCGGCTACGAGCCGCTGATCCACGACGGCGCCGACCTGCCCGGTTTCCGCCAGATGCTGGCCGACGCCCTCACTCGGCAGCGGCCGCTCGGCGAGCCCGGTCGGCAACCGGTGATCGTGCTGACCATGCCCAAGGGCCACACCGGACCAGAGCAGGTGGCCGGGCGGCGGATCGTGGGCACCCCGGCCGTCCACAAGACTCCGCTGAAGGACCCGCGGAACAACGACGCGGAGTTCGCGGCACTGGCGGCCTGGCTCGCCTCCTACCGGCCCGCCGAGCTGTTCACCACCCAGGGCCGGCCCACCGACCTGGTCCGCCAGGCCATGGCCGGCCCTCCGCGCGAGCCGGAGACGGCCCGGCCCCCGGCCCCACTGGCCGCCCGCGGACCGCAGTCCTGGCCGGATGTCTCCTCGGTCGTCCGCGAGCGGGCGGCGAACGGGGCCTTCCGCCTGTTCAGCCCGGACGAGATCGCCTCCAACCGGCTGGCGGTGACGACGGACGATGCGCTGCCGCCCTGGGCGACCGAGATCCTGAATGAGGAGATCTGCCACGGCTGGCTGCAGGGCTACACCGAGACCGGACGGGACGCGCTGCTGGCCACCTACGAAGCCTTCGCCCCGGTCAACACCAGCCTGTTGGTCCAGCACCTCAAGCACCGGCGGCTGTGCTACCTCGCCGGGCAGGGCGGACTGCCCTCGGTCAACTACCTGATCACCTCGCTGGGTTGGCGCAACACCTACACCCATCAGAACCCCGGCCTGGTCTCATCGATGCTGGAGACCGAGGACGGCTTCGTGCACGTCTACACCCCGGCGGACGCCACGCGGGCCGCCGCCGTCCTCGCCGTGATCCTGGCCGGGCACGACCGCGTTAACTTCCTGATCACCGACAAACATCCCGGCCCCGCCTTCCCGCCGGACCCGTTCCGCGACGAGCTCACCGACGGCGCCGCCGTCTGGCCTCACCTGAGCCACCACGGCCGCCCGCACCTCATCCTCGCCTCGGCCGGGGACATCCCGGCCCGCGAGCTGACCGCCGCCGTCACGCTGCTGCGCCGGTCGCATCCCGAGATCAAGATCCGCTATTTGCACGTCAATGACCTCGCGGTCCTCGGCCCGGCCCCGCACTGGCCCTACGCTCTTGATGAGAGGACCTTCACCCGCCTGTTCGGCATCGACACCCCCGTCCTGATGGCCGTCCCCACTCATCCCGCTCCCGTCCGCGCGCTGCTGGCCGCCCGCGGCGAGACCAGCCGGTTCCACGTCGTCGGCTACCGGGAGCCCAGCCGTCCCACCACCCCCGAGGGACTGCTGGAGCACTGCGGCCTCTCGGCCGCCGCCCTCTCTGCCCGAGCCGCCCTGATGATCAAGGAGCACAGTGGATGACAACTCTCGATACGGCGTTTTTGCCCGGCCCGAAAGTCCTGGACGCCTTCGAACGTGGCGGCTTCGTCGTCCTGCGCGACGTGATCACGCCCGAGTGGCGCGAGCAGGCCGCCGCGGCGGCGATGCGGCTGCTGGCCGACGACCGCACCCTCGGCAGGGACCGCAGCGTCGACGGCAAGGACGGCTTCCGCGGCATCGTCGCCATGGACGACACCTTCCTGCCGCTGGTCACCAACCCGAAGGTGCTGCCCACCCTCGTCGCGCTGCTGAGCGCGAACCTGCACCTGATGTCCAGCAACCTGATCTACCTGCCGTCCATCCCGCCCGGCGGCAAGCGCACCATCCGCGTCCCCGAGCGGCACGGGTGGCACCGCGACATGAGCAGTGCCACCCGCGACCTCGGCACCGATGCTGTCCCGCGTATGTCGATCAAGGCCGCCTACTTCCTGAGCGACCTCACTCCCGACGCCGGCGTCACCATGGTCCTCCCCGGCAGCCACACCGACACCGGACCCGTCACCGTCCCGGCCGGAGCCATCGACCCATTCGGCGCGATCACGCCCGACCTCGGCCCCTGCGACGCCTTTCTCTTCGAGAACCGCACCTGGCACGCGGGCGGTCTCAACACCTCCGGCCACCCCCGGCTGGCAGTGATGATGCAGTACGGCTACCGCTGGCTCGCCCCCGTCGACGACCCCGCCCCCCAGCTACTACAACGCGGGGACCTGACCGACATCGAGCAGCAGCTGCTCGGCCGCCCCGACCGCAACCCGGACGGCTCCGTTACTCACGAAGGCGCCGGAACCGCGCCCCTGCGCGCCTGGTGGCAGCACCTCAACCCGGACCCGGCTCGTTCTCCGGGATGACACCGCACACGCCCAACCGAACGCGAAAGACTGACGAGATGACCTACACGCCCGACGAGCTGTTCGCCTCCACCGCCCCCTACTACGCACGCTACCGACCCGGCTACGACCAGGCTTTCTACGACATCCTGGCCGCGCGCTTCGCCCTGGACGGCACTCAGCGCGTTCTTGACCTGGGCACCGGCACAGGGGTGCTTGCCTTGCCCCTCGCCAAGCTCGTCGGCCAGGTCACCGCCGTCGACCCCGAGCCGGGCATGTTGGAAGAGGGCCGCAAACTCGCCGCCGAGCAGGACATCACCAACATCGACTGGCGGCTCGGCGACTCCGCCACTGTGCCCGGCATGGGCCTGGGACCGGTGTTGCTGACCGTGATGGGGGCCGCCTTCCACTGGATGGACCGCGACCAGGCCCTTCGCGACCTCGATCAGCTCATCCAGCCGAACGGGGCCGTCGTCCTCGCCTCCGGCGGCGCCCCCGGCGACATCGAGCCCGCCCCCTGGCTCCAGGTCATCGCCGACGTCCGCACCCGCTACCTCGGCCCCGAGCGCCGGGCCGGATCAGGCACCTACTCCCACCCCAAGGAACGCCACCAGGACATCCTCGCCCGCTCCCCGTTCTACAACGTCGAAACCGCCAGCTGGGACCGCACCGTCACCCGCACCCTTGACGAGGTGATCGGCCTGCAGTTCTCCTACAGCTACTCCAGCCCCGCCCAACTCGGCGCCCAGAAGGACGGCTTCGAACGCGACCTGCGCCAGGCGCTCAGCGAGTTCGCCCCCGACGGTGTCTTCGACGAAGTCGTACGCACCGAAGCCATCATCGCCACGCGCCCCTGACAAGCCGCCCGCTGCTGCGAAGCGGCCCCTGTGGCATCCCGTTCACCGAGCCGGGAGGCCATCGCCCGCATCGACCTGGCCCTCGCCCATGCCCAACTCGGCAACCCCGACGACGCCGTTGCCCTCGGTCACCAGGCCCTCGACTCCGCCCGCGTCGTCGACTCCGTCCGCCACCGTGCCGGCGACCTCAGCTCGTTCCTGACCCGCCGCTATCCCCGCCAGGCAGCCGTCGAAGGACTGCGCGAACGCCTGGCCGCAGCCGACGCCGCCACTCGACCGGCCTTACCGACGGCATCCCCTTGAGCGCGAAGGACACCGCGATGACGACCGACGGGCCGCGGCCCGGTGAGCACTCCCTCACCATCCGCAAGCCGTACTTCGACCTGATCGCCACCGGCGCCAAGACCATCGAGGTCCGCGTCGGCTACCCCAAGATCCGCAAGATCAACCCCGGGGACACCCTGCGGATCACCTGCGCGGACGAGTCCCTGACCACCCGCATCACCGCGGTCGAGGAGTACGACTCCTTCACCGCGATGCTGGATGCCGAGGACCCCGCCGCGATCGGTGGACCGGACCTGACCCACGACGAACTCGTCGCCGCGATCCGCGACATTTACCCGCCCGAGAAAGAGTCCCTCGGCGTCTTCGCCCTCCATCTCACCCTCACGCAGGCGGACACCTGAGAGTCACTTCCCAGTGCGGGCTCGGGCGGCCGGGCCGGTCAGGGCGTTCCGGGCTGCCGTGGTCGGCTCTGCCGGCTTTCTGACTGGGGTAGGGGGCCAGGGGGCCGGGCCGGCGGGCGACCGAGCGTGGGTCCACCACCAGCGAGGCCCCGCCGCACCCGCTGTACCCGCCGTGTCGCTGCACCCGCTGTTGCCCGTTGCGTCGCCGTTGCCCGCCGCACCTGTCCGTGTCCGCCGTGTCCGCCGCACCTGTCCGCGCCCGCGGCACCCGTCCGTGTGCGCCGCGCCTGCCGTGTCGCTGCACCCGCTGTTGCCCGTTGCGTCGCCGTTGCCCGCCGCGCCCGTCCGTGTCCGCCGCACCTGTCCGTGTCCGCCGCGCCTGCCGTGTCGCTGCACCCGCTGTTGCCCGTTGCGCCCGTTGCGTCGCCGTTGCCCGCCGCACCTGTCCGTGTCCGCCGCACCTGTCCGTGTCCGCCGCACCTGTCCGCGCCCGCGGCACCCGTCCGTGTGCGCCGCGCCTGCCGTGTCGCTGCACCCGCTGTTGCCCGTTGCGCCCGTTGCGTCGCCGTTGCCCGCCGCGCCCGTCCGTGTCCGCCGCACCTGTCCGTGTGCGCCGCGCCCGCCGTGTCGCTGCACCCGCTGTTGCCCGCCGCGCCCGTCCGTGCCCGCCGCGCCGCCGCGCCGCTGCACCCGCCGCGCCCGTCCGCGCCCGTCCGCGCCCGTCCGCGCCCGTCCGTGCCCGTCCGCACCCGTCCGTACCCGTCGTGAAGGCCGGCGCCAGGACCGGACTGGGTTCGAAGCAGCCGTCTCGCACCTCGAAGGGCCGGAACGCCTCGTACTTCGCCTCCCAGGCCGCGGCCGGCTCCCGCAGCCGCCCGTCGTCGGCGACCCGCACCACCGCGCTGCGCGCCGTGCGCTTCCGTGCGCCGGTGCGGAAACGCGGCGCCCCGCCCGCACGGCGGGCAGCGGCGTCACGTGCGGGCGCCCGTCCGGCCGTACGGTCGAGATCCAGAAACGCAGCAACGCCTCGGCCTCGGACCAGGCGGGTGCGCCCGTGCCGGAGCAGCGGCGGTCCGGTTCGCCCTCGGGTTCCCGCATCGTGCCCCCCCCGTGATCGGCCGGCCGACGGCCCCTGCCCAGTACGGACCAGACCGGTGCGCGAACCCCATCGCCGTCCGCCCCGGCGCTTCACCGGGGCTCTCCGGTTAGGCTCTCGCCAGGACGACCTTGATCCGACCCGACCCGAGGGGAGGCCGCGGATGACGCCGGGGCGCAGGAGCAGCACCTTCACGCGACTGCTGCGGCACGGCTTCACCGACCCCTCCGGCGCGGAGCGGCTGCTCGACGGCGCCGAGCTGGCCCCCGTCCGCAGCGACCCGGTCCTGCTGGAGGCGCTGGGCGCCACCGCCGACCCGGACCTCGCGCTGAGCGGCCTGGTACGTCTGCTGGAGGCCCAGCCCGACCCCACCGCACACCGCGAACTGCTCGACACGCTGATAGCGGCCAAGCCGCTGCGCGACCGCCTGCTCGGCGTGCTCGGCGCCTCCGCGGCCCTCGCCGACCACCTGGCCCGGCACCCCCGGGACTGGGCCGAGCTGGTCACCTACGAGCCGCACGACCTGCACCCCGGCGTGGCGGAGTTCGAGCGGGGCCTGTCCGAGGCCACCGACCCGGTCTCGCTGCGCGTCGCCTACCGCCGCTGTCTGCTGTCCATCGCCGCCCGCGACGTATGCGGCACCACCGACATCGCCCAGACCGCCGCCGAACTCGCCGACCTCGCCACCGCCACCCTGCGCGCCGCCCTCGCCATCGCCCGCGCCGCCGCCCCCGGCGACGCCGCGCTGTGCCGGCTCGCGGTGATCGCGATGGGCAAGTGCGGCGGCCATGAGCTGAACTACGTCTCCGACGTGGACGTGATCTTCGTCGGGGAGGCCACGGACGGCGCCGACGAGGCCAAGGCGCTCAGGGCCGCCGCGAAGCTCGCCTCACACATGATGCGGATCTGCTCCGAGACCACCGTCGAGGGCTCCATCTGGCCGGTGGACGCCAATCTGCGCCCCGAGGGCCGCAACGGCCCGCTGGTGCGCACCCTCAGCAGCCATCTCGCCTACTACCAGCGCTGGGCGAAGACCTGGGAGTTCCAGGCGCTGCTCAAGGCCCGCCCGGTGGCCGGGGACATCGAACTGGGGGAGGAGTACATCAGCGCGGTCGAGCCCCTGGTCTGGACGGCCGCCGAGCGCGAGAACTTCGTCCCCGACGTGCAGAAGATGCGTCGGCGCGTCGTCGAGAACATCCCCGCCGCCGAGGTCGAACGCGAGCTGAAGCTCGGCCCCGGCGGCCTGCGCGACGTCGAATTCGCCGTACAGCTCCTGCAGTTGGTGCACGGCCGGTCCGACCCCGCGTTGCGCAGCGGCACCACCCTGGACGCGCTCGCGGCCCTGGCCGCCGGCGGCTACGTCGGCCGCGCCGACGCCGCCCGGCTGGACGAGGCGTACCGCTTCCTGCGCTGCCTGGAACACCGCATCCAGCTCTACCGGCTGCGCCGCACCCATCTGGTCCCCGACGACGAGGCCGACCTGCGCCGCCTCGGCCGCTCCCTCGGTCTGCGCACCGACCCGGTGGACGGGCTGCTCCGCGAATGGCGGCGGCACACCGGCGTGGTCCGCCGCCTGCACGAGAAGCTGTTCTACCGTCCGCTGCTCGACGCGGTCGCCCAACTCGCCCCGGGCGAGGCCCGGTTGAGCCCCGAGGCGGCCCGGGAACGGCTGGTCGCCCTCGGCTACGCCGACCCGGCCGCCGCGCTGCGCCACCTGGAGGCGCTGGCCGCGGGCGTCACCCGCAAGGCGGCCATCCAACGCACCCTGCTGCCCGTCCTGTTGGGCTGGTTCGCGGACTCCGCCGACCCGGACGCGGGTCTGCTCAACTTCCGCAAGGTGTCCGACGCGCTCGGCAAGACCCCCTGGTATCTGCGGCTGCTGCGGGACGAGGGCGCGGCGGCCGAGAACCTGGCCCGCGTGCTGTCGGCCGGCCGGCTCGCCCCCGACCTGCTGATGCGCGCCCCCGAGGCGGTGGCCCTGCTCGGCGACGGCGACGGCGACGGCCTCGAACCACGCGGACGCGCCGGCCTGGAACAGGAGATCCTGGCCGCCGTGGGCCGCGCGGAGAACGCCGAACAGGGGGTCACCGCGGCCCGCGGGGTCCGCCGCCGTGAGCTGTTCCGCACCGCCGCCGCCGACATCGTCGACTCCTACGGCACCGAGGCCAACCCCGTCGAGGCCGACCAGGGCGCGCTGGTGGACCGGGTGGGCGGCGCGGTCTCCGACCTGACCGCGGCGACCCTCGCGGGCACGCTGCGCGCCGTGGTCAGGGCCGGCTGGGGCGACACCCTGCCGACCCGCTTCGCGATCATCGGCATGGGCCGCTTCGGCGGCCACGAACTGGGCTACGGCTCCGACGCCGACGTGGTCTTCGTACACGAACCGCAGGACGGTGTGAGCGACCACGAGGCGGCCGCCGCGGCGGGCAAGGTCGTGTCCGAGATGCGCCGGCTGCTCCAGCTGCCCAGCGCGGACCCGCCGCTCTTGATCGACGCCGATCTGCGCCCCGAGGGCAAGTCGGGCCCCCTGGTGCGCACCCTCAAGTCGTACGCGGCCTACTACCGCAGATGGTCCCTGGTCTGGGAGTCACAGGCACTGCTGCGGGCCGAACCGGTCGCCGGGGACGCGGACCTGGGCCGCAGGTTCATCGAACTGATCGACCCGCTGCGCTACCCGGCCGAGGGCCTGGGCGACGACGCGGTCCGCGAGATCCGCCGGCTCAAGGCCCGCATGGAGTCCGAACGACTGCCACGCGGCGCCGATCCGAAGCTGCACACCAAGCTCGGCCCCGGCGGGCTCTCCGACGTCGAGTGGACGGTGCAGCTGCTCCAGCTCCGTCATGCCTGGGCCGAGCCGGCCCTGCGCACCACCCGCACCCGCGAGGCCCTTGCCGCCGCCCGCGCGGCCGGGCTGATCTCCGCCGAGGACGCCGCGACCCTGGACGAGGCGTGGGTGCTCGCGACGCGGGTGCGCAACGCGGTCATGCTGGTCCGCGGCCGGGCCGGCGACACATTCCCCACCGACCCCCGTGAACTGGCCGCCGTGGGCCGCTACCTCGGCTACACCTCGGGTCACGCCGGCGACATGCTGGACGCCTACCGCCGCACCACCCGCCGGGCCCGAACGGTCGCCGAGGAGCTGTTCTACGACGCTTGAGCCCAGGACGGCGGGCGCCGTCCCGGTGGCTGCTTCGTCACCAGGCGGGGCAGTGCGTAGGGCAGGGAGCCGTACCACAGCCCGGCCAGGGTGTAGCCGAACGCCAGGCACAGCATGCCGCCGACCGCGTCGAGCCAGAAGTGGTTGGCGGTGGCGACGATGACCACCAGGGTCGCCGTCGGGTACAGCAGACCGAGTACCCGCACCCAGGGCACCGTGGCCAGCGCGAACACCGTCAGCCCGCACCACAGCGACCAGCCGATGTGCATCGAGGGCATCGCGGCGTACTGGTTGGACATGTGCTTCAGATCGCCCGAGGCCATCGAGCCCCATGTCTGGTGGACCATCACCGTGTCGACGAAACGGCCGCCGTCCATCAACCGGGGCGGGGCGAGCGGATACAGGTAGTAGCCGACCAGGGCCACGCCCGTCGTCGCGAACAGCACCAGACGCGTCGCCGCGTAGCGCCCGGGGTGGCTGCGGTACAGCCACACCAGCACCGTCAGTGTCACCACGAAGTGCAGTGTCGCGTAGTAGTAGTTCATCCCCACGATCAGCCAAGTCACCGAGTTCACGGCGTGGTTGACCGATTCCTCGACGGCGATCCCCAGCCGGTGCTCGGTCTGCCAGATCCAGTCGGCGTTGCGCAGCGCCTTGCCCCGTTGTTCCGGAACCGCGTTGCGGATCAGGGAGTACGTCCAGTAACTCACCGTGATGAGCAGGATCTCGTACCACAGGCGGGGCCGTCGCGGGGCGCGCAGCCGACCGAGGAAACGCTGCTCGCCCTCGCCCGTGACGGCCTGCGGAACGGCCCCCTCCTCGCGACCTTCCGACTGTGTCACGGTCGAGTCACTCATAAGCACAGAGTCTGCCAGAAAAGCTAGGTCCGGCAGATCATCCCAAGGTCGGGTCCGCAACGCATGTTCTACGCCACAGGGCCCCCACCGCACGCCCCGCCCCTCCTCCCACCGCACGCCCCGCCCACCGCGCCCTCCACCCTGCGGAGGAGGGGTGCGGGCGGGTTCAGGGGCGGGTTCGGTCGCCGGGGGCCGATGCCGTCGAACCGCGTACCACCAGTTCCGGCATGAACACGAACTCGCTGTGCGGGGCGGGAGTTCCGCCGATCTCCTCCAGGAGCGTACGCACCGCAGCCTGCCCCATCGCCGGTACCGGCTTGCGGATCGTGGTCAACGGCGGGTCGGTGAAGGCGATCAGCGGGGAGTCGTCGAAGCCGACCACCGAGACGTCCCGCGGGACGTCCAGGCCGCGCTGCCGTACCGCCCGTATCGCGCCGAGCGCCATCATGTCGCTGGCGCAGACCACGGCCGTACAGCCCCGGTCGATCAGCGCGCCGGCCGCCGCCTGGCCGCCCTCCAGCGTGTACAGCGAGTGCTGGACCAGCTCCGCCTCGACCGTCTGCGCGGCCAGCCCCAACTGGTCCTGCACCGCCCGTACAAAACCCTCGATCTTGCGCTGCACCGGCACAAACCGCTTCGGCCCGAGGGCCAGCCCGATCCGGGTGTGCCCCAGCGACACCAGATGGGTCACCGCCAGCGTCATCGCCGCCCGGTCGTCGGGCGAGATGAACGGCGCCTGCACCTTCGGCGAGAAGCCGTCGACGAGGACGTACGGCACGCCCTGCGCGCGCAGCCGGTCGTAGCGCTGCATATCGGCGGTGGTGTCCGCGTGCAGCCCGGAGACGTAGATGATCCCGGCGACCCCGCGGTCGACCAGCATCTCGGTCAGCTCGTCCTCCGTCGACCCGCCCGGGGTCTGTGTGGCGAGCACCGGCGTATAGCCCTGGCGGGTCAGGGCCTGCCCGATGACCTGCGCCAGGGCGGGGAATATCGGGTTCTCCAGCTCCGGGGTGATCAGCCCGACCAAACCCTCGCTGCGCTGCCGCAGCCGTACCGGCCGCTCGTAGCCGAGCACGTCGAGCGCGGCGAGCACGGACTGGCGGGTGGTGGCGGCGACGCCCGGCTTCCCGTTGAGGACGCGGCTGACGGTCGCTTCGCTCACCCCCGCTTGCGCGGCGATGTCCGCAAGCCGTGTGGTCACGCCACCGGACTGTACCGGTCGGCTCACTCCCTGCCCACCGATCGGACGCCGGGCACGACCCGTCGCACGGCTCGCTGCGGGTTGCTGCGTCATCGCGGTCCCTCGTCCCTCTGGTCGGCCTCGGATGGCAAGAGCTTGCAGAGTCTTGCACAAGGTGCCCCGGACCCGCGGATCGGCCGCGTTCTCGGGTCGCGAGGGGGCGAGGGCCGATGACGCCAGGGTAGCCCAGGACCTCTCTTGCGCTTTTTTTCTGCAAGGTCTTTCGCAACGCTTACATCGCTGTTACGTTCACGTCGCCCGGCGGACGCAACGGCGCAGTCGGCACGTCGCGGGGACGGCGGACGGGCCCGCTCCCCGCACCACTCGGGCTTTTCACCCTCAAGGAGAACTCATGCGGCGTGGCATAGCGGCCTCCGCGCTGGTGGCGTCCCTCGCCCTCACGGCGACGGCGTGCGGCGGCGACAGCGACAACGGCGGCAACGCTGACGGCCCGGTCACCATCACCTGGTGGGACACCTCCAACGCCACCAATGAGGCGCCGACGTACAAGGCCCTGGCCAAGGAGTTCGAGGCCGCCAACAAGGACATCAAGGTCAAGTACGTCAACGTCCCCTTCGACCAGGCACAGAACAAGTTCGACACCGCCGCCGGCGCCAAGGGCGCCCCCGACGTGCTGCGCTCCGAGGTCGGCTGGACCCCGGCGTTCGCCAAGAAGGGCTACTTCCTGCCGCTGGACGGCACCACCGCCCTCACGGACCGGGCCGAGTTCCAGCCCAGCCTGATCACCCAGGCGCAGTACGAGGGCAAGACGTACGGCGTACCGCTGGTCACCGACACCCTCGCGCTCGTCTACAACAAGGCCCTGTTCGCGAAGGCCGGCATCACCGAGGCCCCCAAGACCTGGGACGAGATGAAGTCCGCCGCCGCCAAGATCAAGGACAAGACCGGCGCCGACGGCTACTGGGGCTCCACCCAGGCGTACTACGCCCAGTCCTTCCTGTACGGCGAGGGCACCGACACCGTCGACGCCGCCGCCGAGAAGATCACCGTGAAGTCGGCCGCCGCCAAGAAGGCCTACGGCACCTGGCTGAGCCTGTACTCCGGCAAGGGCCTGCACAAGGCCGACACCACCGCCGACGCCTACGCCCACATCCAGGACGCGTTCGTCAACGGCAAGGTCGCCGCGATCATCCAGGGCCCCTGGGAGATCACGAACTTCTACCGGGGCTCCGCCTTCAAGGACAAGGCCAATCTGGGTATCGCCACCGTCCCGGCCGGCTCCACCGGCAAGGCGGGCGCCCCGACCGGCGGCCACAACCTCTCGGTCTACGCCGGCTCCGACAAGGCGCACCAGGAAGCGGCCCTGAAGTTCGTCGACTTCATGACCTCGGCGAAGTCCCAGGAGAGGGTCGCCCTGAAGAACTCCACGCTGCCCACCCGCGACGACGCCTACACGGCCCAGGTGAAGGCCGACCCCGGCATCGCCGGCTTCCAGGGCGTGCTCGCCGCCGCCCAGCCGCGTCCCGCGCTGCCCGAGTACAGCTCCCTGTGGGGCCCGCTGGACACCGAACTGCCGAAGATCGCGGGCGGCAAGGAGTCCCTGGACACGGGTCTGGGCAACGCCGAGGTCGCCATCGAGAAGCTGGTCCCGGACTTCAGCAAGTAAGGCCCGGGTGGCCGCCGGCTCCGCCCCCGAGCGCGCGACGTCGCTCGAACAGGGGAACCTCGCGCGCAGCGGAGGGAACCGGCGGCCACCGGCCTGCGCCCGCCCCACTCCTGAACCGCAGACCTGCGAGAAGGTTGTCGAACCATGACAGTCGCCATCGATCGCGCGACCGGCAAGCGCCACGGTGACCGCGCACCTCGGCCCGGGCCGGGGCAGCGCCTGAAGCACGGCTACCAGAGACACTGGTACGCCTACGCCATGATCACCCCCGTGGCCGTGGTGCTCGGCGTCCTCGTGCTCTATCCCCTGGTGTACGGCCTCTACCTCACCCTCACCGACGCCGACAGCCTCAATACGGCGCGCACGATCGGCGTCAACCACATCGAGGCCACCTACGAGTTCATCGGCCTGGACAACTACAAGGACGTCCTGTTCGGCCCGACGGCCTACGACCGCTTCTGGTCGCACTTCGTCTGGACGATCGTATGGACCGCGCTGTGCGTCGCGCTGCACTACTGCCTCGGTCTCGGCCTCGCCCTGCTGCTCGACCAGCGGCTGCGCGGCCGCACCGTCTACCGGCTGATCCTGGTCCTGCCATGGGCCGTGCCCACCTTCGTCACCGTCTTCGGCTGGCGCTTCATGCTCGCCGACGGGGGCGTCATCAACTCCGCCCTCGACACGCTGCACCTGCCGACGCCCCTGTGGCTGGAGGACACCTTCTGGCAGCGGTTCGCCGCCATCATGGTCAACACCTGGTGCGGGGTGCCCTTCATGATGGTCTCGCTCCTCGGCGGCCTGCAGTCCATCGACACCGCCCTCTACGAGGCCGCAGAGATGGACGGCGCGAACGCCTGGCAGCGGTTCCGCCACATCACCCTGCCGGGCCTCAGATCCGTCAGCTCCACCGTCGTACTCCTCGGCATCATCTGGACCTTCAACCAGTTCGCCGTCATCTTCCTGCTGTTCGGCACCACCGCACCCGACGCGCAGATCCTGGTGACCTGGGCCTACTACCTGGGCTTCGGACAGCAGCCACGTGACTTCGCGCAGTCGGCCACCTACGGCATGCTGCTGCTGGCCATCCTGATCGTCTTCACCTCGTTCTACCGCCGCTGGCTGAACCGCGATGAGCAGCAGCTCGCGATCTGAGGCAGGAGTTCCCATGAGTACGACCACCGCCGAGACCTCCGCCCCGGTGACCGAGGACCGCACGGCGCCCGCCGGCCGCAGGCACCGCGCCCGCGGCGAGCGCGGCCTCGCGGCGTCCCTCGCCTCGCACGGCATCCTGGTCGCCGGGAGCGTCGTGGCGCTCTTCCCGGTCGCCTGGCTGGTGTTCCTGTCCCTCGGCCCGGACAAGGACGACTATCTGCACCCGGGCGGCATCTGGCGGAAGATGACGTTCGACAACTACACGTTCGTCCTGCGGCACACGAACTTCTTCGACTGGCTGAAAAGCTCCCTGATCGTCTCGCTCGGCACCACCGTGCTGGGCGTGCTGGTCGCCGCCACCACCGGATACGCGGTCTCCCGCATGCGCTTTCCGGGCTACCGGAAGTTCATGTGGGTGCTCCTGGTCACCCAGATGTTCCCGGTGGCCGTCCTCATGGTGCCGATGTACCAGATCCTGGCCGACCTCCAGCTCATCGACAGCTACTTCGGCCTGATCCTCGTGTACTGCTCGACGGCGGTGCCGTACTGCGCCTGGCTGCTGAAGGGCTACTTCGACACCATCCCGTTCGAGATCGACGAGGCAGGACGCGTCGACGGGCTGACCCCCTTCGGCACGTTCGCGCGCCTCGTCCTGCCGCTCGCCAGGCCGGGACTCGCGGTCGCCGCCTTCTACAGCTTCATCACCGCGTTCGGCGAGGTCGCCTTCGCCACCACCTTCCTGCTGGACGACCAGAAGTACACGCTCGCCGTCGGCCTGCAGAGCTTCATCAGCGAGCACGATGCCCAGCGCAACCTCATGGCCGCCACCGCGGTGCTGATCGCGATACCCGTCTCCGCGTTCTTCTACCTCGTACAGAAGAACCTGGTGACCGGCCTCACCGCCGGCGGCACGAAGGGCTGACGCCCGCCGTGCCCAAGGGCTGATGCCTGCTGTGCGAAGGGCTGATGCCCGCCGTGCGAAGGGCTGATGCCCGCCGTGCCCAAGGGCTGATGCCTGCTGTGCGAAGGGCTGATGCCCGCCGTGCCCAAGGGCTGATGCCTGCTGTGCGAAGGGCTGACGCCCGCCGCGCCCAAGGGCTGATGCCTGCTGTGCGAAGGGCTGATGCCCGCCGCGCCCAAGGGCTGACGCCCGCCGTGCGAAGGGCTGATGCCCGCCGCGCCCAAGGGCTGACGCCCGCCCGACCCAAGGCAGATGCCCGCCGCACCAAGCCCCCCCATGACCGAACTCCTTTACGCACCAAGGACGCCATGAGCCAGCACTCCGCCGACCCGGCCCCGAACACCGCCCTCGCCACCGTCGCCGGCCACCGCGACTGGTGGCGGGACGCGGTGATCTACCAGGTCTATCCGCGCAGCTTCGCCGACAGCAACGGCGACGGCATGGGCGACCTGGAGGGCATCCGTTCCCGACTTCCCTATCTGCGCGCCCTCGGCGTGGACGCCGTGTGGCTCAGCCCCTTCTACGCCTCGCCGCAGGCCGACGCGGGTTACGACGTCGCCGACTACCGCACCGTTGACCCCATGTTCGGCAACCTGCTGGACGCCGACGCGCTGATCCGCGACGCCCACACGGAGGGCCTGAGGGTCATCGTCGACCTGGTGCCCAACCACTCATCCGACCAGCACGAGTGGTTCAAACGCGCGCTCGCCGAGGGCCCCGGCTCGCCGCTGCGGGACCGCTACCACTTCCGTCCCGGCAAGGGCGCCGACGGTGAACTCCCGCCCAACGACTGGGAGTCCATCTTCGGCGGCCCGGCCTGGACCCGGCTGCCGGACGGCGAGTGGTATCTGCACCTGTTCGCCCCCGAGCAGCCCGACTTCAACTGGGAACACCCGGCCGTCGGCGACGAGTTCCGCTCCATCCTGCGGTTCTGGCTGGACATGGGTGTGGATGGCTTCCGTATCGACGTGGCGCACGGCCTGGTGAAGGCGGAGGGCCTGCCCGACCTCGGCGCGCACGACCAGCTCAAGCTGCTGGGCAACGATGTCATGCCGTTCTTCGACCAGGACGGCGTGCACGCCGTCTACCGAGAGTGGCGCAAGGTCCTCGACGAGTACTCCCCGAACCTGCGGCCGGGGGCGCACCCAGAGAAGATCTTCGTCGCGGAGGCATGGACCCCGACCGTCGAGCGCACCGCGAACTACGTCCGCCCCGACGAGCTGCACCAGGCGTTCAACTTCCAGTATCTGAGCACCGACTGGAACGCCGCGGAACTGCGCCGGGTCATCGACCGCACCCTGGACGCCATGCGCCCGGTCGGCGCGCCCGCCACCTGGGTGCTGTCCAACCACGACGTCACCCGGCACGCCACCCGCTTCGCCAACCCGCCCGGCCTCGGCACCCAGATCCGCACCGCAGGCGACCGCGAGCTGGGGCTGCGCCGGGCCCGCGCCGCCACCCTGCTGATGCTGGCGCTGCCCGGCTCGGCGTATCTCTACCAGGGCGAGGAGCTGGGCCTGCCCGACGTGGTCGACCTGCCGGACGAGGTCCGCCAGGATCCGGCGTACTTCCGCGGCGCGGGACAGGACGGCTTCCGCGACGGCTGCCGGGTGCCGATCCCGTGGACCCGCGAGGGCTCCTCCTACGGCTTCGGGCCGGGCGGCAGCTGGCTGCCGCAGCCGTCGGTGTGGGGCGAGCTGAGCGTGCAGGCGCAGGAGGGCGTGCCCGGCTCGACGCTGGAGCTGTACCGCTCGGCGCTGGCCGTACGGCGTGCGCAGCCGGACCTCGGCGCGGGCGACGGTGTGCAGTGGCTGCGCGCCCCGGAGGGCGTACTGGCCTTCCGGCGCGGGGAGTTCGTATGCGTCACGAACACGACGCAGGAGTCGGTCACGACCCCGGCGTACGGCCGCGTGCTGCTCACCAGCGGTGAGGTGACCGAGACGGCCGGCGAGACAAAGCTCCCCTCCGACACGACGGTGTGGTGGACGACGACCTGACCACGCAGACGACAACCTGACCACGCAGGGGCCTGCCGCTCATCGGGGCGGCGGGCCCGCAAACCAGCCCTCCCCTCACCCCGGCCTTCTCCGAAGCACCCACCAGCACGCCGCCACCTTTTTCTTCCTGGTGGACATGCCCAAGGTCGGCCAGGTAGCTTTCACTGTGACAGTGATGCGGATGAGAGTTAAACGGGGGAGCGGTGACGCGCACCATCAGGGTGGACGACGAGGTCTTCGCTAAACTGCAGAGCCTGGCCGAGCCGTTCGTCGACACGCCGAACAGCACGCTGCGCAAGCTCCTCGGCCTGGACAGACCCGTCTCGGGCGGCGGTAGCAATGCCCTGGGCCCGCTGCTGGCGGAAGGAAGACTGCGCGTGGGCCAGCGTCTGGTGTGGCGGCGGCGCAACCTCAACCAAGTGCACTATGCGACGGTCATGGACGGCGGTGGCCTGTGCCTGGAGGACGGCAGCGTGCACACCTCCCCGTCGGCCGCCGCCACGGCTCTGGCCGGTAACCAGCAGAACGGCTGGAAGGCGTTCGCCACCGAGGACGGCACGCCGCTGGGGGACCTGCGGTGACCCGCGCCGCCGGGGGTGCGTCGGCTTACGATGTGAACGCCCCAGGAGGTGGATCATGGCCGGAGTGACCCAGCCAAAGGTGAGCCGTGTCGCTCCGCCCGAACTCGTCGCGTGGGCACAGAACGGACGGATCCGGGTGCCGCAGTTCCAGCGGTCGTATCGCTGGGACTCCGAGGACGCCGAGCGACTGTTCGACAGCATCTTCCGCGGGTATCCGATCGGCAACCTGCTGATGTGGCGCAAGCCCGCGCCCGCCGCCGAGATCTCCCTGGGAGAACTCCGCTTCAAGGCGCCCGAACGCTCCGACGCGCTGTGGGTCGTCGACGGACAGCAGCGCCTCACCACACTGATCGGTGCGCTGACCGCTTCCCAGGAGACCGTGGACCGCCGCTTCCGGATCTTCTACGACCTGCGGGACAAGAGGTTCCTGTCCGCGCCGCACTCGAAACAGCCGGCCGACCACTGGCTCCCCGTCTGGGTAGCGGGTGACAACCGGAGCCTTCTCGCATGGCAGCGCGAACGGAACTGGCTGACCGACGAGGACTTCGATCGCTGCGATGCCGTCGCCACGGCCATTCAGACCTACGAGATCCCCATGTACGAGATCGAAGGGGACGACGAGCAGGCACTTCGGGAGATCTTCGATCGGATGAACACGTTCGGGAAGACGCTGAAGCGCGCGGAGATCTTCCAGGCCCTGCACTCCGCCCCTCTCGATGTCCAGCCGTCCGACCTGGAGGCATTGCGGGCGCGTCTGCGTGCCCTGGAATTCGGTGACTTCACCTCCCAGATACTGATGCAGAGCGTCATGGCCCTGCGTGGCGGAAGGGTGGATCGCGACTTCCGGCAGGAGTTCAAGGACGACGAAGATCTGCACTCCGCGTTCGCTGCCACGGAGAAGGCCCTGCGCCTGGTGGTCGAGTTCCTCAGAACCGATACCCGTATCCCGCACATGCGTCTTCTGCCGTACGCGCTGTTCGTGCCCGTCCTCGCCCGCTTCACCCACCTTTTCGGCCGCCCCCATGGCCGGGCCGCCGAGTTGCTGCGCCGCTGGATCTGGCGCGGTTCCGCGATCGGCGCGGCCCCACAGGGCAACACCGTCGCGCTGCGGCGCAACGCGAGCGCGATTGAGGACGACCCTGTGGCCAGCGCCGGCAGACTGCTGGAAGTCCTGCCGCCGGGCGGTGAGCAGTGGCAACCTGATCTCGCGCAGACCGCACTGAACCGGGCGCAGGCGAAGATCAATTTCCTTGGCCTGCTCTCCGCGCACCCGGTTCTGCTGGTCGATGTCCGGGACGCCGAAGGAAACCTTCACCCCGCGGGAACGCGGATCGAGCGAACGCGGCTGCTCACCGAGCTTCTCGACACAGGTGTCTCGCCGCTGTTCCCGGTCGTGGCTGGCCTCGACAGAAGCATCGGTAACAGACTGGTTCATCCCAGCCTTCCTGTGTCGGAGGCGGGGCCGCTTCTCGTGAACACCACTTCGGAGGTGTGCCGCTCCCACTGTGTCGATGACACGGGCGTGGAACTCCTCGCCTCGGGGCACCTGGACGACTTCGTGCAACGCAGATCGGAGCTGGTCCGCAAAGTGATCGCTGACCATGTCCAGAGCATGGCCCTGTGGGGCTTCTCCGACGGCCCGGAACCGGAGAGCCTCTTCTCCGACGGCCTGTGGGGAGACTCCGGTGCAGCCTGACGTGACCGCATCGGTCTTCCTGGACGAACGCCGCGTAGGTGTCCTCGGTTATCACAAGGGCAACACCTGGTTCGACTACACCGATCTCAGCCCCGACCATCCAGTCCTGGGCCAGACCTTCGAACAGGACCCGCGCAAGCGGCGCTCGGGCAGCGGGAGCGTGCCCGAATGGTTCGCCAACCTGCTCCCAGAGGTTGGCAGCGGGCTGCGGCAGCTGGTGGCCACCGAAGTCGGCAAGCGTCGCCTCCACGACTTCGCCCTCCTGTGCCACCTCGGGGAGGATCTTCCCGGCGCCGTGCGAGTCGTACCCGATGTGTCACTTGATGGACTGCCCGATCACGAGGCGGAGGACGAGTGCGGCCACGACCACGGGTTGCGTTTCTCGCTGGCCGGTGTGCAGCCCAAGTTTTCCATGCGTCACGAGGGTAAAGCCCTGGTGCTTCCGGCCACGGGCAGCGGTGGGAACTGGATTGTGAAGCTACCCGACCAACGTTTTCCCGAAGTGCCGGCCAACGAGTTCGCCATGCTGGAGTGGGCACGCAGAGCCGGAATCGATGTGCCCGATGCTCAGCTGGTCAAGGGCAGCGATCTGCGCAATCTGCCAGAGGACGCGATCGAGCCGGGTTCTCACGCTCTTGCAGTGCGCCGGTTCGACCGCACCGAGGGCGGGCGGGTCCATCAGGAGGACTTCGCACAAGTACGCGAAGTGTCGGCCGACGCCAAGTACAACAAGGCCACGTACGAGGGGGTCGGCCGGGTGATCAGGGCCGTGTGCCCGCCCGAGGATGTCATCGAATACGTGAGGCGCCTGGTCGCCATCATCGTCATGGGGAACGCAGACGCGCACCTGAAGAACTGGACCCTCCGCTACCCGGATGGCAAGCGTGCACGACTCTCCCCTGCCTACGACCTGGTCTGCGTCACCGCTTACCCTAAGTCCAGGGCCGACCCCAATCTCGCGTTCCCCCTGGGCGGCACCGTCAAGTCGGAACTGATCACTTCCGAGAGTTTCCGAAAGCTCGCTACGGCGCTTCAGATGCCCGAGAGCCAGGTGATGGGCACCGTGCAGGGAACTGTCGACGCATTGGCTTCCTCATGGGCCGACATGAAGCGTGACTGCCCTGTCCCGAGCTTCGTCAGTGACACCGTCGGCGAGCGACTCAGGAACCTTCCACTCGTGCGCGGCTGACCCTTCTGTCGGGTCGGCAAGAGGACCGGTCCACGTTGAAGATCGTCTGCACCGTGTCGCCGGAGCCGTCGCCTGCGTTGCCGCAGCCGGCCGTGCAGCGCGGCTGACCGAGACCGTGCTGGACCTGCTGCGCACGCACATCACGGACGAGGGCGCCACCCTGCACGCCTCAGCCGAGGTCCGCGACCTCGACCCGTCCTACCGCAAGTTCGACCGTCAGGGCCCGAGTTCGCCGGGGGCGCCCTAGGAGGCCAGGGCCACGAGCCGGCCGATCAGTTCGGCGAACGGGCCGTCGGCCGGCTCGTCCTTGACCATGTCGCGCAGCAACCCGGCCATCTGCTCGTCGTAGGCGGCGCTCACCGCCGCCAGCGCGGCGAAGTCGTACACGAGTTGGGCCTCCAACTCGGCGCGCGGGACGCGCCGTCCGTCCAGCCAGATCAGGGCCGTCGACTCGGCGAGCGAGATCCAGGAGCGGATGACCAGTTCCAGTCGCGGGGGCGCGTCCACGATCCCCAGATGCGACAGGATCTGGTCGTACGCGGCCTGCCGTACGGAGACGACGAGCGCGTTCGTCGCGGAGGAACCGACCGCCGGGCCACCGCGCATCAACGCCGAGAAACCGTGGCCGTGTTCTTCGACGAAGTCGAAGAACCGGCGCATCACCCGCAGCAGTCGGCCCCCGAGCGGGCCCTCCTGCGGCTCCGCGAACCGGTCCGCGAGATCCTCCGCGGCCCGCTTCAACGCGGCCTCGTACAGGCTGAGTTTGCCCGGGAAGTAGTGGTAGACGAGCGGACGCGAGATACCGGCGGCCGACGCTATCTCATCGATGGAGACCTCATCGGGCGAGCGACGGCTGAACAGTTCGAGGGCCACGCCGATCAACTGCTGCCGCCGCTCCTCCACTCCCATCCTGCGGCGAACCCCGGTACTCATACGAACACCTTACCGATCGAATCAGGCCCACCCGCCCCCGCACCAGGGGCAGCGCCTCCAGGGGCGCGGGGAACTGCGCGACCGGCCACGACGCACCCGCACCCGCCAGCCTGCCGCAACGCACCTCTGCGTGCCGCAAACGGCAGGTTAGAAGGCGGGGTGGAGCCCGGAGGGGCGCGGGGAACTGCGCGCGCAACCACGACGCACCCGCACCGTCCCACCGCCGCAACGCGTCCCTGCGTGCCGCAACCGGCAGGCTAGAAGGCGAGGTGGCGCTTCGAAGGGGCGCGGGGAACTGCGCGATCGGCCACGACGTGCCCGCAGCGGGCAGACTGCCGCAACCGGCCGCAACCGGCCGCAGCGGTCGTCGGCTAACGCAGCGCAGCGACCCGGCTACCGTCCCCCAGGGTTCCGCTCAGCGTCGCCTGCGCCCCCCGCTCGGCCCGCGCAGCGAGCACGCGGCCCTGCGCGGACGCGGTGACCCCACCGCTCGTACGGATCGACGCCGTGTCCTCGCTGCCCGCAGCCAGCAGGTACCAGGACCCGGCCTCCGACTTCCACAGCACCCCGGCCAGCACATGCGGATCGCGCGGACCGCACGCGGCCACGTCGGTGGCCTTGGCGGCGACCGCCCCGTACCGGCCGCCCGGCGTGTGGAACTGGGCCAGCACCGCCGTGCCCTCGCCCCGCCAGGTCTCCGCCCGCGTGCACACCCAGTCCGCCGTCCCCGCCTTCTCGGGCAGCGCCTGGTCGGCGTACGCCCAGGCGTTCACGCTCCGCACGCCCCCCGCGCGTTGCGCGGCCAGCGAGCAGGCGAACGGCGCCCACGTGGCCAGCGTCTCCGCCCCGGCCGACTTGGTGGCACCGGGACGACCGGTGGTGAGGTGGGCCGGGACCAGTTCGCCGAGATCGGTGGACAGGTGCGTGCCGGACGCGTCGGTCAGTTGCAGCACGTTCCACGACGTACAGGCGTCGGGTTGCTGCACCGGACTGGCCAGCGGCGCCGTGACCCCGTCGGTCAGGTCGAGGTCCATCGCACCCCCGCTCGGCTTGCGCAGGTCCCGTTCGGCAGCCTTCGTCACCCAAGGCGCCGTCAGATAGCGGACGTTGCCGTCGGCGCGGCCCAGCACGAGCGCGCTCGCCTCGGGGCCGGCCGCCCCGTCCACGCGGGCCAGGTCGAGCGCCGCGCCCTCCGTGCCGTCCTTCGGTTCGGCGTACCGGGCGATGCGCAGACCGTCGTAGAGGATCACCACATGGGCGTTGTCCACCTCGCCGGCGTACAGCAGTTGGGGCGGGCCCGCCGGGCCGCCCGTCTGGGTGCCCGGGGTGGCCGAGACCCGGACGGACGCACCGGGGCGGGCCCAGACGGCGAGCGCGCGGCGCAGCAGCGCGGTGTCCTTGGCGAGGGCGCCGCGGGCCGGCCACACGGAGAAGTCGGTGCGCGCCGACGACTTCCAGGCCGTCGGGGCGACCCGGGCCAGCCTGCCCGGGTCCAGGGCGGCCTCCGCCGCCGGATTCTGCGCGTACTCGGGTGCCGCCGCGCCGTCCGGACCCCAGCCGCCACCCGGCAACGCGACGAGGGCGCCGCACACCGCGATCGCGGCCGCGGCGGCGATCGCGGCCTTGGTGTGCTGCCTGCGCCGCATCAGATCGGTGGGCCGGGCCTGGAGCGAGCAGGGGTCGAACTCGGGGGAGTCGAGCAGCGCGTGCTGTGCGGGGACGCCGTTCGCCTCCGCGAGCGCCGCGTCGGGGTCGGTCACCTTGGCGGCGGTCAGTACCCGGCGTACGTCGGCGTCCGGCAGTTTCTCCAGGCCGCGCAGGACGTAGGCGGCGCGGGCCGGTCCACTGAGCGTCGCCAGGCGCTGGTCCAGGGCGAGTTCGTCGGCGCCGCCAGACCGCGGGAACAGCCGCAGGCCCCACACCTGGGGGAGCAGCGGCGGCAGCTGGGACCGCTTGGGCCAGGCACGGCGCCTGAGCGGGAGCCCCGCCTCCAGGGCCGTACGCACCACCCTGAGGCGCACGAAGGCGTACCCGGGGTCGCCGTCACGCCCCGTCGACTGCGACGGGATCACCGAAGCCGACGTACGGCCCCGGGGCAGCGCCCGCTGGACCAGGGCGTGCGCGGTCAGGACGCGCCGGCTGCGGCCCATCGCAGGCGGCAGCACCAGATAGCCGAGCCGGACCAGCCGCGGATAGTGCTCGACGAGCGCGGCCTCGGCCTGCTCGACATCGACGACCGAGCCGTCGGCTGCGGTCGGGGTGGGGGTGTGACGCTGGGCTACATCCTGTGGCTGCACGTCCGGGAGAACGATCGGAACGACGGTTGGTCACCGGGGGGTGACTCGCTATCCGTCCGTTCATTGCGGCGTCGTCGCGGTCGGCCGTGCACCCCCTGCGGGGCCTTGGCAGGTTGAGTTTCGTCTCCGGCGCCGTCGTGGCTGGTCGCGCAGTTCCCCGCGCCCCTTTGGGCGCTGCCGAAGTGCGGGGGCTTGGGTTCCCTGGGGGCCGGCGCGCCGGTCTTCGGCTGCGGCGTCGTTGTGGCTGGCCGCGCAGTTCCCCGCGCCCCTTTGGGGCGCTGGCGCCAGGTTGGTTTGAGTGGGAGGCGGGTGGGGCTCGTATCGATGGTTGGGGCCCCGTGTCGGGGCTTCCTGCGGCATGCTGTCGCCGACCGGGACCGGAGGAACACATGAGGTTGACGCGACCGATGCTCGTCGTGACGGGTGTCGCGGCCGTACTGGCGCTGGCGGGCTGCGGATCCGGCGGCGACGCGAGGGCGGTGCCGGCCACGGCCACGGGCAGCCTGGAGAGCCTGGCCGCCGAGGTGAAGTGCGCGCCGGACATCCAGACCGACGCCGACGAGATCCGCCAGGCCATCTGCAAGAACCGGGACGGCAAGTTCGTCCTCGCCACCTTCGCCACCGACCGCGGCCAGCGCGAGTGGATCAACGACGCGAAGGACTACGGCGGTCACTACCTGGTGGGCCGCAAATGGGTGGCCGTCGGCGAGGACGGAGTGGTCAGGGCGCTGCGCGGCACGCTCGGCGGCGACCTGGAGGTCGGCACGGACCACAGCGCCCACAGCGGCTGACGCGCCGGTCCGGGCATGACGAAGGCCGGTGGCGGGAGGGACCCACCACCGGCCTTCGAACCGGAAGCCCGCCACCGGCCGTCAAACCGGAAACCCACCACCGGCCTTCGAACCGGAAGCCCGCCACCGGCCGTCAAACCGGAAACCCACCACCGGCCTTCGAACCGGGACCCGCCTCAGCGGATCACTGGCACCGCTGCCCGCGGTTGACGCAGTTCGCGATCTTGTTCGCCAGGCCACCGGTCGTGACGCTGATGAAGTCGTCGTGGTCGGTGGACGGTTTGTGCAGCTGCTCAGGGAAGCCGTCCACCGCGTAGGCGTTCTTCACCACGCCGTTCTGGATGCTCGGCTGCGGAACGCTGTACACCAGGCGCATCGTCAGCTGCGGGATCGCCTTGAACCCGTTCTGGCAGTTGCCGTTCGCGTCGGCGAAGGCCACGTGTGTGCGGTGGTTCGCGCTGTCGACGTTCTGGCCGTCCCAGCAGCTCTGGAAGGCGAAGCTGCGGACCACCTGGCTGCCCTGCGGGCAGATCGGGTACTGCTCGGTCAGCTGCACCTTGTTCTCGAAGCCGGTGCAGCTCCAGTGCGCGTTGGCGTTGGCCAGGCCGTTGGTGGTGGTCTTGGCGTCACCGGTGATGATGCGCAGGAACTGGGGCATCGCGACGACCTTGGAGGCCGGGCTGCCGACGTACTTGATCTCCGCCTGCTGGGGGACCAGGATGCGGCCGACGTTGCCCTCCTTGCCGCCGCCGTCGGCGTTCTGGTCGAAGTCCTGCGTGCCGTCCTGGACGCGGACCACCGGCCAGTAGTACGACGACAGGTCGTTCTTGTTCTGGCAGCTGGTGCCGCCCTGGAGGAACGTGTCGTTGGTGGAGAACGCGTTGACCTTCTGGTTGCCGACGTAGTCGTGCAGGTGGTGCGCGCCGTTGGTCACGCCGGGCGCCACGATCACGTTGTCGGTGTTGTGGTTCTTGTTGGCGTTCACACCGCAGCGGGTGGTGAACGTGCCGGTCGACGCGCTGCGGGTCTTGCGCGGCTTCGCCTTGACGTTCGGCTGCACCTTGGTGATGTCGACGAAGTCGGTGGCGACCGGGCCGTTGCCCGCCTGCCCGCCGATGCCGCCCTGCTGGCCGTCGCCGCCGTTCTGGCCGTCGCCCTGCTGGTCTCCGCCGTTCTGCTGACCGCCGCCCTGTTGACCGCCGTTCTGCTGCTGACCGCCGCCCTGCTGCTGGCCGTTGCCGCCGTTCTGGCCGCCGGCGTTGGTCTGGTTGGCGCTCTGCGTGGTGCAGGCGGACAGCTGGGCCAGCGAGGTGTCGAAGGAACCGCCGACCCGCTGGATGCCGATCCTGATCCGGTCGATCGTCGCGGCCCGCTTCTCCTTGAGGGGGCCGACGATGGCGTTCTGGACGAAGTTCGCGTCGTTCTGCTGCGCCTGGCGGGTGGAGGCGAGCCGGGCGTAGGCCTCGGTGATCTGCTTGTCGAGTTTCGCCAGCTCCGTCGCCACCCCGGAGCGGGCCGCGTTCGGCACATTCGTCAGCTTCTGGCCGACGTCCGGGCAGGAGATCGTCGCCACCTGCGCGGCGGCGGCCTTCGTCCGGTTCTGCGCCGAGTTGTTCGACTCGTGCGCCGAGGCATAGAAGTTCGCCCAGATCAGCCCGCCCCCACCGAGCGCTAGGGCCGCCGATGCGGCTATGGCCTTGGTGGCCAGCGGCGTACGGCGTTTTCGTGTGTTGCGTCCCATGGAACTCCTCTGACTTCCTTGCGGGGCAGCATCGAGGCGCCCGACAGGAGTGAAGCGGCGCCCTTTCATACGGACCCGGCCCCAGGGGTGTTCAGCCGTCCCACGAATTCCTCACAGGTTCGATGTTTCAGCAGCGCTCAACCGCCTCTTGAGCAGCGGGAGTTGCCGAACAAGTCAAAGGAGCGGCGAGGCGTCAGCGGTCCCGGTCGAGGTAGGCGAGCACCGCCAGAACGCGTCGATTGTCGTCGTCCGACACCTCAAGTCCCAGTTTGGCGAAGATATTGGAGGTGTGCTTGGCGATCGCCCGTTCCGTGACGACGAGTTGACCGGCGATCGCCGCGTTCGACCGGCCCTGCGCCATCAGTTCCAGCACCTCCAGCTCCCGGGGGGTCAGCCCGCCGAGCGGTCGGTCGGCGGCCCGCCGGGACAGCAGCTGCTGGATCACCTGCGGGTCCATCGCCGTACCGCCCGCCGCCACCCGCCGTACGGCGTCCACGAACTGCTCCGCGTCGAACACCCGGTCCTTCAGCAGATACCCGACCCCGCCGTTGCCGTCGGCGAGCAGTTCACGCGCGTACAACTGCTCCACGTGCTGCGACAGGACCAGCACCGGCAGCCCCGGCCGGTCCCGGCGGGCCGCGAGCGCGCACTGCAACCCCTCGTCGGTGTGCGTCGGCGGCAGGCGTACGTCGACCACCGCGACGTCCGGCCGCAGTTCGGCCAGCGCACGGGCCAGCTCGGGGCCCGACTCGACGGCCGCGGCGATCTCGAAGTCATGGGCCGCCAGCAGCCGGACCAGTCCGTCGCGCAGCAGGAACAGGTCTTCGGCTAGGACAACGCGCACGGAATCTCCATGGTCACCATGGTGGGACCGCCCGCGGGACTGCTGACGGCCAGGATGCCGTCGAATGTACCCAGTCGCCGCTCGATCCCGGGCAGCCCGGAGCCGCCCGTGAGCACGGCGCCGCCCCGGCCGTTGTCGGTGACCGCGATCCGCAGCAGGCCGCCCTCCTGCGGCACATGGTGCAGGTCGACCCAGATCCGGTCGGCGCCGGAGTGCTTGACCGCGTTGGTCAGCAGCTCGCTGATCGCGAAGTAGGCGGCCGACTCCACCGGAGCGGCCGGCCGCCCGGCCAGCTCCACGGTCACCTCGGTGGCCACGGGCAGCCGCAGCGCCAACGCCCGTACGGCGTCGCCGAGTCCGCGTTCGGCCAGCACCGGCGGATGGATGCCGCGCACCAGGTCGCGCAGTTCGCCGAGCGCCTCGGCGGAGTTGCGGCGGGCCTGCGCGAGCAGTTCCCGCGCCTGCGCCGGGTCCTTGTCCAGCAGCGCCTCGACGGTGCCCAGGTCCATGCCCATCGCGACGAGCCGGGCCTGCGCGCCGTCGTGCAGATCACGCTCGATGCGGCGCAGTTCGGCCGCGGAGGTGTCCACCGCGTCCCGCCGGGTCTCGGTCAACACCCGTACTCGTTCGGTGAGTTCGCCCTGACCCGTGGCGAGCACCGAACGGGTGAGCAGAAAGTGGAAGCGCAGCAGCGGCGGGGCGAGGACATACGCGGCGGCCAGCAGCGCCGCGCCGAGCAGCCCGGCCAGCAGCGCGCTGCCCTGCCCCGAGACCGGCACAAAGCCGTACCACCAGCCGACCCGGCTGCCGTCCGTGAAGACCCGCCACAACCCGGCCGCCAGCGCGAAGCCCTCCACCGGGTAGATCAGCAGGGCGGCGGGCAGCAGCGCGGTGACGAACCCCGCCGTCATGTCCACCAGGAGCCAGCCGAGGTCCCGCCAGGTCGCCGGGTCGCCGAGCATGCCGAAGGTACGCGCCCACGGGTTGGCCCCCTCGGCGAGCGGCCGGTAGGCGGGCGGGATCCGCACCCCGCACCACTGCGCGGCCACCAGCCGCCGCCAGTTCGCGAAGGCCCGCACGCCGGCCAGCACCGAGGGCGTCGTGACGATCCCGAGGCCCAGCGGGACGAGCGCGATCGACACGACGGACAGCACGAACAGGGTGATCGAACCGGCGAGCGCGACGACCGCGAGGGCGAGCCCCCGCGCTCCGGCGGTCACGACGGCGCGCGTCCGGCCGCCGCCGGTCCTGGCATCCCTGCTCCATGTGTCCATGCCGTCAGTCTCGCCGAACCGGGGGCGGCGGTCACGGGGCGAAGCCCCCGGTCGGCAGGTGGTGCCAGCTACACCCCCCGCCGGCAGACGGGGGACGCCGACGCGGACGGTGCGGTCAACGCCCGGTCGGAGGCGTGTACTTGTAGCCGACCCGGCGCACCGTCTGGATCGTCCGGCGGTGCTCGGCGCCCAGCTTGCGGCGCAGCCGGGCGATATGGACGTCGACGGTGCGTCCGTCGCCCACGTGGCCGTAGCCCCAGACCGTGGTGACCAGCTGGTCGCGGGTGTGTACCCGGTGCGGGTGCGCCACGAGGTGGGCCAGCAGCTCGAACTCCAGATAGGTGAGATCGAGGTCGCGGCCGGCCACCTGGGCGGCGCGCCGTACGGTGTCGATACGGACCAGCGGATCGCCGTCGTCGGTGTCCCCGGCCGGCCCGGTCTCCGGCCGGTCCGGCACCGCGACTGGCGGGAACGGCGAGAACGGCGGCTGCCGGTCGGCCGGGACCAGCACCAGATAGCCGACCATCGGCGGCTGTCCTGGCAGGCTGGGCAGGGTGTGCTGCGGAGCCGGCAGCCAGGTGGCGCCCGGCGGCAGCAGATCCGCGACGTTGTTCGGGCTCTGGACCGGGGCGGGGTGCGGGAGGGCCCATTCCTCGTCCCGGTCGACGGCGCGCAGCCGGTGCCGGGCGCCGGATGCCGGGGGCGGGGTGGGATGAGCGGCGGTGATGAGAGGACGAGTGGTCGCCATGAGAGGTCAGCTCTTTCGCGCGAGAAGTTCGTCGGGCGGATCGACGGCCGCGATTCGTGGTCGGGCACGCCGGGACGTTCGTCGTTTCGCGCTGGCCGAAGGCCGGGGTGTGCGGCTTTAGAGGGCCCGCGCGTTCCACGCGCGGCAACACACCCGGTCGAAGTCGTGGTGCTGACGGGAAGGCCAGAAGGGCTCAAGGTCATGGCGACCCGTCGCGGTGTACTTCTGGATGCTGGCCATGCGCCCATTGAAGCAGACACAGGCCCGTAACAGGACCCTCCTCTCACTGCTCGGACGCTTCCTTGGTGGGAAGTTGACGGTGCCCGACCCCCCTTGTCGGGTGTTCACACCAGGTCAGGCGCCTGATCTCGGCCGTCCTGTCCGCTCCGCCGTCCCACATGCCGGACAGCCGCCCGGCTCCCCGCGCCCGCACGAGACCGCGACGACTATGCGAAAGGGGGCACCCACCGTCGCGGTGGGTGCCCCCTTGGAAGCGGTGGCGGGGCTCAGAGCCGGCCGGCCTTCTCCAGCGCGGAGCAGCAGGTGTCGACCAGGAGGCGGGTCACCACGTACGGGTCGACGTTGGCGTTCGGACGGCGGTCCTCGATATAGCCCTTGCCGTCCTTCTCGACCTGCCACGGGATACGCACCGAGGCACCGCGGTCGGAGACGCCGTACGAGTATGTGTCCCAGGGGGCCGTCTCGTGCAGCCCGGTCAGCCGGTCGTCGATGCCGGCACCGTAGTGCTTGACGTGGTCGAGCGGCTTGGAGCCCTCGCCGAGCGCCTCGCAGGCGGTGATGATCGCGTCATAGCCCTTGGGGCCTTCACGCATCGCCTTGGTGGAGAAGTTGGTGTGCGCGCCGGCGCCGTTCCAGTCGCCCTTGACCGGCTTCGGGTCGAGGGTGGCGGAGATGCCGAAGTCCTCGGCGGTGCGGTAGAGCAGCCAGCGGGCCACCCACAGCTGGTCGGAGACCTCCAGCGGGGACAGCGGGCCGACCTGGAACTCCCACTGGCCGGGCATGACCTCGGCGTTGATGCCGGACAGGCCCAGGCCGGCCTTCAGACAGTTGTCCAGGTGGGCCTCGACGATCTCGCGGCCGAAGATCTCGTCGGCGCCGACACCGCAGTAGTAGCCGCCCTGCGGCGCCGGAAAGCCCCCCTCGGGGAAGCCGAGCGGACGGGCGCCGTCGAAGAAGGTGTACTCCTGCTCGATGCCGAAGACCGGCTCCTGCGCGGCGAACCTCTCCGCGACCTCGGCCAGCGCGGCGCGCGTGTTGGAGGCGTGCGGGGTGAAGTCGATGTCCAGGACCTCGCACAGTACGAGGATGTCGGCGCCGCCGCGGATCGGGTCCGGGCAGCTGAAGACCGGCTTGAGCACACGGTCCGAGGCGTGGCCCTCGGCCTGGTTGGTGGAGGACCCGTCGAAGCCCCAGGCCGGCAGCTCGGCGCCCTTCGCGTCGTCGCCGAGAATCTTCGTCTTGGAACGCAGCTTGGCCGTCGGCTCGGTGCCGTCGATCCAGATGTACTCAGCCTTGAAGCTCACGGGCCACTTCCTTCGAGGTGGGTCTGGGCGCACTTGCGGCCGTCGCGGCCTGGACGGGTGCCGCGCCCGGTGCTGCGGCGCTCGGCACTGGGCGCCGCGGGTACTGCCCGGCAGCCTGTCAACAGGCGATTTCCCGACCATTGCCCCCATGTGAACGCCGTGTTACCCGCCGGCTCCGCGTAACAACTCACGGTGTGAGCGGGCGCGTTCGGGGGCGGAGCCGCGGTGCGGCGCCGGTATGAGCCGGGTCTGCCGCTCCCGGAGGGGAGCGGCAGACCCGGGACACACACCTCAGCGATCCGGTACGGGCCCGACGCTCACCCCACCTTCTCGATCAGCGCGCGACGGATCAGGAACTTGCCCGGCTCCCGGACCTGTTCGAAGGCCGCGTCGTTCAGCAGGACACAACTGCCGGACACGGACGTCACCTGCACGGTCGTGGACTTGTCGTTGTCCAGGTTGGTGACCTTCAGCGTGGTGCCCGCCGGGAACTGGTTGCTGGACGCCGCCGGTGCGCCGCCCTCACCGGAGAGCGTGACGGTGGAGCCGTTGCACACCTGCTGTCCGGAGGCCGCGTCTCCCGTGCCCCCTGTGGCCGCGTCTCCCGCGCCGGCGGTGGACGTGGGCTGCCCGCCCTGCCCGCCGCCCTGCTCGCCGTTCTGCTGTCCGCTCTGGGCCGGCGGTGTCGACTGGGAGCCCTGAGCCGACTCCCCGACGACGCAACCGGACGCCTTCTGCTGGACCTTGATCTGCTCGATGACCGCCTCCCGGTTGGCGATCCGCGCCGCCGACTGGGCGTCCGGAGCGGCCCGTTGACCGTCGATGAACCGCTCGTTGTTGCCGAGCGCGGTGGCCAGCCCCTGGCAGACCGTCGAGTCCGCGGCGGACAGGGTCCGCGGGCTCTGCGCGGCGTTCGACGTGGCGGCCATGGCGAAGGCACCGCCGCCGGCCACCGCGGCGGCGCCCACGAGCAGCGCGATCTTCTTCTTGGTGCTGAGCGTTCTCCTGCGCGACATGCGCGCCTCCTGAACAGCTAGGGGAGCGTACGCCGCTAGGTACGAGATACCGAACGACGTTACTCAGCGGTCATGGAAGTCGCCCAAGTGACCTGCGCCACAGGGCGTGGGGTTGTGACCGGGGTCCCCGCACGCCCTCTGTTCGATTTCCCCACCGCCTCTGCCGCCCCTCGCCGCCCATCCATGACATACCATCAATTTTGCTTCTCACCTGGGCCTTTGGCGGGTCCTTAGGACTCCTCGATTGTCAGTGCCGGGCAGTAGACTGGAGTCAGTGTTCGAGAACGCGACAGGAGGATGCCCGTGCCCGCTGCCGCACTGAAGCCGAAGCCGTTGCCGACCCAGTCCACCGTGAAGCGCCCCGTCCAACTCGACCTGCCCTACGTCCCCGTGATGAAGCGTCCGCTGCCGCCCGGACGCCCGCGCGAGTGGTACATCACACACAACCGCCGCCTCAAGGCGATGCGGCTCGCCATAGCCCTGCTCGACTCGGGTGTCTACGTCCCCGACCAGGCCCGCAACGAGACGATCCGCAGCACGGCCGAGCGGATCGGCATCCACCCGCCGTCGGACACCACGTGCCACATGGTGCGGGCGTTCATGCGCTACAACCGCTGACACCCGGCACCGCACCCGGGCACTGCGGGCACCCCGGAAGCGGGGTGCCCGCAGCTCCCGTCAGGCCGTGTGCCGCATGCCGTGCGTCCGCACCGCCGTCCGGTCCCCGAACAGCGCACGCTCGGTCCCCGGCACCGTACGCGCCGGGTCGGTCAGCCGCGTGCCCGCCGCCAGGTACACCGCAATGCGTCCCCCGGCAGCACCGGGGCACCGGGTCACAGCCCTGGGGCGCCCCACACCGGGAACCAGCGGCTCAGGTCCTGCTCTATCCGGAGATCGTTCCCGAGGGCCGCCTTCACCTGAAGCTCCAGCGCGTTGTCACGCCGCTGGGCGGTGCCGGGCAGCGGCGCGAAGGGATAGAAGGTGCCCCGCTTGTAGAGGTAGACGAGGGCCAGCCGCCGGCCGCCGCCCGCCGCGTACCCGCTGCCGGCGTGCTCGGTGCTTTCGGCGGTCCCGGTGTGCTCGAACCCGACCAGCGAACACAGCAGCTGCGGGCCGAAGCCGTTGGCCTCCATCGAGCTGTTCACCGCGTGCAGATCGTTCACCAGGTCCGGCAGCCGGTCCGGGGGGCGCTGCGAGACCAGCCAGGAGTAGCCGTAGTCGTCCTGCCGCAGCTCCACCGGCGGGGCGCCCACGGCTTCCGCGCCCCCCTCGCCCGAGCCCGGTCGCCGACGGTCGGCGTCCGCGTCCAGCAGGGCCCGCACCTCGCGCCGCGTCTGCTCGAAGGCCGCGCCCTCCACCGACGCGAAGCACACCGCGCCGCACCCGGTCGGCGTGAAAGCGGCCGCGGCCTCCAGCGTCACCGCCGCCGAGGGCACCGCGAACAACTGGTCCAGATCGGGTGCGACGGGTTTCGTACGGCCGAGCAGGATGTCCAGGAGCCCCATGCTCAGCCCGCCTTCCCCGGCATCGCCGCCTCACCCAGCTCGGCGGAGATCCGGCCCAGCTGCTCCAGCCGCTGTTCCAGGCTGGGGTGGGTGGAGAAGAACCGGGACAGGCCGGGCTCGGCGCCCAGTGCCGGGGTGAAGTAGAAGGCGTTGAAGGCCTGTGCCGTACGCAGGTCCTTCGTCGGGATCCGGGCGATGTCCCCCGAGACCTTGGTCAGCGCGGACGCCAGGGCCGAGGGCCGCCCGGTCAGGTGGGCCGCGGCCCGGTCCGCGGCCAGCTCGCGATACCGGGACAGCGCCCGGATCAACAGGAAGCTGATCGCGTACACGGCCGCTGAGACGCCCATGATCGTGGCGAAGACGGCGAGGGTGTTCTGGTCCCTGCGGCCGCGGAAGAGCTGCGAGTAGAAGGCGAACCGCACCATGAGACCGGCGAGGACACCGAGGAACGAGGCGACCGTGATCACGGCGACGTCCTTGTGCGCCACATGCGACAGCTCGTGCGCCAGCACACCCTCAAGCTCCGCGGGCTCCAGCCGGCGCAGCAGGCCGGTGGTCACGCAGATCACCGCGTGGTCGGGGTTGCGGCCGGTCGCGAACGCGTTCGGCATGTCGATGTCCGACACGGCGACCACCGGCTTCGGCATGTCCGCCTGGGCGCACAGCCGGTCGATGACCCCGTGCAGGTCGGGATACTCCTCGCGTTCCACGACCCGGCCGTGCATGGCGTACAGCGCGACACGGTCGGAGAACCAGTACTGCGCGACGAGCAGCGCCGCCGCGAGCACCACGACCAGCACCCAGGACTTCAACAACGCGATCAACACGGCCACGAAGGCCACGTACAGCAGCCCGAGCAGGAACAGCGTGACCATCATGCGCACGGTCAGCCGTCGGTCGCTCCGGAAGCGGCTCTGCATCTGCATCACCCCGCAGTCAGGCACTCGTCCCGCTGTCCAGTGTGCACCTGGCGACGCCCATGGCGAGGTCGGCGGCCGCTCCGGGACGGGCAAAGATTCGCCCCGGCCCGGCGGGTTTCCGCACGTCGGCGCCGACCGGCCGCTCCTGCGTACCCCGGCCGCCCCTAGGGCTGCCCTAGGGCGTGCGCATCTGGGCCCAGCCCAGCAGCAGGATCACCGCGGCGACGCAGCCGAGCACGATCACGGTCGACACCCATGACGACCGGCGCGGCACGACCGGCTCCGGGGCGGCGCGGAACGGGGCCGGGTCCGGCGGGTTCTCCTTCCACCGGGCGGCGAGCATCCGCGCCCGCGCGGACGGCTCCTTGTGCTCGGCGGCATCCGCCCACCTCAGATCGAACTCGCGCTCGCCGTCGTCCTGTACCGACATCCCCGTGTCTCCCCGTCACCCCTGTCGAACAGCCGTACACCATACAGTACGACCCCACCCCACCCCACCTCACCCCCACGACCTCACGCGCGTGGGCCTGCCGTACCGCCTCGACCAGCTCGCCGCTCGCGGGCGGCTCGCCGGGGCGGGCGAGCACGGTGGTGGCCCCGGCCTCGGCGTACAGCCCGGCCAGTCCCTCGCCGGGCACGACCGCGACGACGGCCCGCTGCGCCCGCTCCCGGGACGGCAGCGCGCCACCGCGGGTGTGCACGTCGCCATGGCCAAGTGGCTGATCCGGATCCGGTACGGCCGCCCGGCCTCGACGCCCGCCTCCACCGCGGCACCCCCCACAAACGGCCCCGCCCCCGCCCTGCCCTCGGGAAGCCGGTCGTACGACGTCGAGGTCCGTCACCCCCCGTGTCGCAGGGGGTGACGGACCTCAAGGGTGCCGCTAGGCGTCTTCAGTGCACCGTGCCGTCGAGCGGCGGGCTCGGGCCCGGGTCAGTGCACCCGCTCTTTAGACGTCGAAGTACAGCTCGAACTCGTGCGGGTGGGGGCGGAGCTGGAGGGGGGCGATCTCGTTGGTGCGCTTGAAGTCGATCCACGTTTCGATCAGGTCGGACGTGAAGACGTCGCCCGCGAGCAGGAACTCGTGGTCGGCTTCCAGGGAGTCCAGGACCGCCGGGAGCGAGGTCGGGACCTGCGGGACACCGGCGTGCTCCTCGGGGGCCAGCTCGTACAGGTCCTTGTCGATCGGCTCGGCCGGCTCGATCTTGTTCTTGACGCCGTCCAGGCCCGCGAGGAGCAGCGCCGAGAAGGCGAGGTACGGGTTGCCGGAGGAGTCGGGCGCGCGGAACTCGACGCGCTTGGCCTTCGGGTTGGAGCCCGTGATCGGGATGCGCATGGCCGCGGAGCGGTTGCGCTGCGAGTAGACCAGGTTGACCGGGGCCTCGAAGCCGGGCACCAGACGGTGGTACGAGTTCACCGTCGGGTTGGTGAAGGCCAGCAGCGACGGGGCGTGCCTGAGGATGCCGCCGATGTAGTAGCGGGCGGTGTCAGAGAGTCCGGCGTAGCCCTGCTCGTCGTAGAACAGCGGGTCGCCGCCGCTCCACAGCGACTGGTGGACGTGCATGCCCGAACCGTTGTCACCGAAGATCGGCTTCGGCATGAACGTCGCGGTCTTGCCGTTGCGCCAGGCGACGTTCTTCACGATGTACTTGAAGAGCTGAAGGTCGTCGGCGGCGGCGAGCAGCGTGTTGAACTTGTAGTTGATCTCAGCCTGGCCCGCCGTGCCCACCTCGTGGTGCTGGCGCTCGACCTTGAGGCCGGCCCGATCCAGCTCCAGGGAGATCTCGGCACGCAGATCGGCGAAGTGGTCGACCGGCGGGACCGGGAAGTAGCCGCCCTTGTAGCGGACCTTGTAACCGCGGTTGTCCTCCAGCGCACCGGTGTTCCAGGCGCCCGCCTCGGAGTCGATGTGGTAGAAGGACTCGTTCGCGCTGGTGGCGAAGCGGACGGAGTCGAAGACGTAGAACTCGGCCTCGGGACCGAAGTACGCGGTGTCCGCGATCCCGGTGGAGGCGAGGTACGCCTCGGCCTTCTTCGCCACGTTGCGCGGGTCACGGGAGTACTGCTCGCCCGTGATCGGGTCGTGGATGAAGAAGTTGATGTTGAGGGTCTTGTCCCGGCGGAACGGGTCCACCCGGGCGGTCGACAGGTCGGCGCGCAGCGCCATGTCGGACTCGTGAATGGCCTGGAAGCCACGGATCGAGGACCCGTCGAAGGCCAGCTCGTCGTCCGGGTCGAACGCCTCGACCGGCACCGTGAAGTGCTGCATCACGCCCGGCAGGTCGCAGAAGCGGACGTCGATGAACTTGACGTCCTCGTCCGCGATGAACTTCTTGGCCTCGTCGGCGTTCTGGAACATCCAGCTCCTCCTACTCCCGACCGTCCTGTCGCCGGGGTGGTAGTTCGTTCGTGCGGCCAGTGCGGTGGCACACGCTGGCTCGACCATAGGTACGGGTGATTTCTCGGGCGTGACCCATTTGTTTCGCAGAAGTTAACCGGTCCGGCTTCCACGGTAGCCCCGACGCACCCCGCCGTCTCCCGGTCGTTCCCGGGCGCAGTACCGTGGACGGGTGGACAACAGGCAAGCAATGGGGTCGTGGCTCTCCGGGCCGCGCGCGGCCATGGAAGAGGCCGGTGCCGACCTCGGACACCGGGGTGAACAGCTCGGTCTGCCGGAGCACGGGCCGGGCTCGATCGCCCGCCCGGGACGGCGGCTGGGCGCGCTCGCCGTGGACTGGGGACTGTGCCTCTTGATCGCATACGGTCTGATCACGGACAGCTACAACCGTGCGGCCCAGGTCTGGGCCCCGATCATCCTCTTCGCGCTGATCCTGCTCACCGTCGGTACGGTCGGCTTCACCCCGGGCAAGCGGCTCTTCGGCCTCCGGGTGGTCGCGCTCGACACCGGCCGTGTCAACCCGCTGCGCGTCCTGCTGCGCACGGTCCTGCTGTTCCTCGCCCTGCCTGCGCTCATCTGGGACCGCGACGGCCGGGGCCTGCACGACCGCCTGGCCCGCACGGTGCAGGTCCGCGTCTGAGGGCGTGCTCCGAAGCGTCCGGGGCCTGGGGCACACGGCTTACGGGTACCGACGGAGCGTGGCTTCGAGCGACGACGAGGGAGCGTGGCTCACGAGCGACGACGAGGGAGCGTTGCTTGCGTCTACGACGGAGCGTTGCTTGCGCCTACGACGAGGGGGGCGCCCGGAGATTCCCGGGCGCCCCCCTCGTCGTAGGCGGTCAGCGGGCCTTCGGGCCGCCCTTCGGCATCCGCATGCCCTTGGGCATCGGGCCCTTCGGCAGCGGCATGTTGCTCATCAGATCGCCCAGGGCGCGCAGCCGGTCGTTGGTGGCGGTCACCTGCGGGCCGGTCAGGACGCGCGGGAACTTCAGCATGGTGGTGCGCAGCTTCTTCAGCGCGACCTGGTCCTCGCCCGTGCCGACGATCAGGTCGTGCACCGGCACGTCCGCCACGATGCGGTTCATCTTCTTCTTCTCGGCGACCAGCAGGCTCTTCACACGGTTCGGGTTGCCCTCGGCCACCAGCACGATGCCGGCCTTGCCGACGGCCCGGTGCACCACGTCCTGGCTGCGGTTCATCGCCACCGCGGGGGTAGTCGTCCAGCCCCGGCCGATGTTGTCGAGGACGGCCGCGGCGGCGCCCGGCTGGCCCTCCATCTGACCGAACGCGGCCCGCTCGGCACGGCGGCCGAAGACGATCGCCGTCGCGAGGAAGGCGAGCAGCACTCCCAGGATGCCGAGATAGAGCGGGTGACCGATCAGGAAGCCGATCGCGAGGAAGACACCGAAGGTGGCGATGCCGACAGCCGCGAGTACAAGACCGATCTTCTTGTCGGCCTTGCGGGTCATCTTGTACGTCAGAGCGATCTGCTTCAGTCGCCCGGTGTTCGCAGCGTCCGCTGCGGTTTCCTTCCTCGCCATGTCACGAAGTCTACGTGGCCCGGCAAGCGCCTTCGACGGCAGTGTCCCGACGGTGACGCCCGGAAGGTGCGGGGCGTCAGGAGCGGGTGGCGGCCTGCTCCAGGACGCGTTGCGCCTCGACCCGGTCCTGGGCGCGGCGGCGGTCCTCCAGGACGGAGGTCCAGGCGTTGCGGCGGGCGGTGCGCTGACCGCCGCTCATCAGCAGGGACTCGACGGCGCGGAGTGCGTCGGTGAAGCTCGGGATGGCGGTGGCGCGAACGGGCGCTGCCTGCATGGAGGTCCCCCCTCGATACGGCTTCGGGAACGGGTGCGCATGGCGTGAGTCCAGGGTCACTGTTTGGTGTTACCAGGGCGTGACCGACCGGTCAAACACCGATGAAGCCTTGATTCGGGGGCCCGAAACGGTGACGCGGCCCCGACACGCGCCTCTCATCTGCGAGGACGGTCGGGGCCGCGACTTACCCGGACTCTACTGGCGGGTAACGGGGTGTGCGCGAACTCATACGACCCCGGATCCCCGCCCCGCGCAAGGGAGGTGACGGTGCCTCAGACCGCCTGGGCGGCGACGAACGCGCCACGCTTCTCGACGGCCATCTGGTACAGCCGCCCGGCACGGTAGGAGGACCGTACCAGCGGCCCCGACATCACGCCCGAGAAGCCGATCTGCTCGGCTTCCTCCTTCAGCTCCACGAACTCCTGCGGCTTGACCCAGCGCTCCACGGGGTGGTGCCGCACGGAAGGACGCAGATACTGCGTGATGGTGACCAGCTCGCAGCCCGCCTCGTGCAGCTGCCGCAGTGCGTCGCTGATCTCCTCGCGGGTCTCGCCCATGCCGAGGATCAGGTTGGACTTGGTGACCAGGCCGTGGTCGCGGGCGTCGGTGATGACCTTCAGGGAGCGCTCGTAGCGGAAGCCGGGACGGATCCGCTTGAAGATCCGCGGCACGGTCTCGACGTTGTGCGCGAAGACCTCGGGGCGCGAGGAGAAGACCTCGGCCAGCTGCTCCGGGACGGCGTTGAAGTCGGGGGCCAGCAGCTCCACCTTCGTACGGCCGCCCTCGCGGTCCGCCGTCTGCCGGTGGATCTGGCGCACGGTCTCGGCGTACAGCCAGGCGCCGCCGTCCGCCAGGTCGTCGCGGGCGACGCCGGTGACGGTGGCGTAGTTCAGGTCCATGGTGACCACGGACTCGCCCACCCGGCGCGGCTCGTCGCGGTCGAGCGCGGCGGGCCTGCCGGTGTCGATCTGGCAGAAGTCGCAGCGCCGGGTGCACTGGTCGCCGCCGATGAGGAACGTCGCCTCGCGGTCCTCCCAGCACTCGTAGATGTTCGGGCAGCCGGCTTCCTGGCAGACCGTGTGCAGACCCTCGCTCTTGACCAGGTTCTGCATCTTCGTGTACTCGGGGCCCATTTTCGCCCGGGTCTTGATCCACTCGGGCTTGCGCTCGATGGGGGTCTGGCTGTTACGGACCTCCAGGCGCAGCATCTTGCGTCCGTCTGGTGCGACTGCGGACACGACCGGCTCCCTAGCGATTGATTCTTCGGCGACTTCAAGGGTACGCCCGTTGATTTGAATGCCCGGCGGTGGTGCCCGCCCTGCTGGGGGCTGCCGCCCCCAGGCCCCCGCTTCGGCCTTGACGGCCTCGTCCTCAAGCGCCGGACGGGCTGTTGGGGCCGGGCTCTGTGGTCATGTGCCGGGCCTTGTCGTCACGTGGTGGGGACTGGGCCAGCCCTAGGCCGCCGGCTTTCGTTCGACTTCGCGGGGCTTGAGGTCCGCGTGCTCCAGGATGTCCCGCAGGTGGCGCTCGACCGTCGGCAGGACCTCCTCGACCGTGATGTCACGGCCCAGCTCCGCGGCGAGCGAGGTGACGCCCGCGTCCCGGATGCCGCACGGGATGATCCGGTCGAACCAGGCGTTGTCCGGGTTCACGTTGAAGGAGAAGCCGTGCATCGTGACGCCCTTGGCGACGCGGATGCCGATCGCGGCGATCTTGCGGTCCTCGCGCCGCTGGCCGGCGTTGGACGGGGCGTACTCCGGGCCGTTGAGGCGGGGGTCGAACTCCTCGTCGTTCAGGCGTGGATCGAAGTCCAGGGAGAGCCCGCCGACCGCCGGGCGCCGTTCGACCGGGTCGCCGAGTACCCACACCCCGCTGCGGCCCTCGACCCGGGTGGTCTCCAGGCCGTACTCCGCGCAGCTGCGGATCAGCGCCTCCTCCAGGCGCCGCACGTGTGCGACGACGTCGACCGGGCGCGGGAGCTTCTGGATCGGGTAGCCGACGAGCTGGCCGGGGCCGTGCCAGGTGATCTTGCCGCCGCGGTCCACGTCGACGACCGGTGTGCCGTCGAGCGGCCGTTCGCTGTCCTCGGTGCGCCGGCCCGCGGTGTAGACGGGCGGGTGCTCCAGCAGCAGAACGGTGTCGGGGACCTCGTCGGCGAACCGCGCCGCGTGCACCCGGCGCTGTTCGTCCCACGCCTCCCGGTACTCGACGGCATCCGCGCCGAACCCCATGCGGACGAACCGCAACTCACTCACGGCAAGCGCCTCCCTAGGGCGAAGGGTGTGTCAGGCACGTAACGCGCCCAAGCCACTGTACGTCCGGCCGTCACGCGTCAGCTTCGCGGTCCCGCCTCACACGATCGAATGAATGAGCGGCGAGATGTGCGAGTCGCTGCTCACTCTCCGCTACATTCGCGCCGTTCATGAGGCCATAAGGGCTGCTCACAGGCAATCCGGGCATGTCGGCCCGGGAGGCAGGAGACCGTACCGCATATGACGGAACGACCCGCGCAGCGCACTCCCAACCGCCAGCTCGCCGCGCTCATCGCGGAAGCGGGGTTCTCCAACGCGGGTCTGGCCCGCCGCGTGGACCAGCTCGGTCTGGAACACGGACTGGACCTCAGATACGACAAGACGTCGGTGACCAGATGGCTTCGGGGGCAGCAGCCGCGGGGCACCACGCCCGCCCTGATCGCGGAGGTCTTCACCCGCAGGCTCGGGCGCCGGCTCACCGCCCAGGACCTCGGCCTCGACGCCTGTGCCCCGGTCTACGCCGGGCTGGAGTTCGCGGCCGGCCCCGAGGAGGCCGTCGACATCGTCAGCGGGCTGTGGCGCAAGGACTCCGGCAGCCACACCGAGCTGCGCAAGATCGCGTTCACCGCGGCGGGGCTCGTGGTGCCCAGCCGGGACTGGCTGATCGGCCGGGCCGACGACCGGGTGGCCCGCAGCGAACCCGCCCCCCGGGTGCCCGCACAGGGCGGCCCTCTGTCGTCGCCGCGGCCCGCGGTCCCCGCCGCGCGGGCGGCGCATGTCCCGCCGCGGCCGCGCGGCCAGGTCGACCGCGGGGTCCCGCACAAGGTCACCGGCGGCGACATCGCCGCGCTGCGCTCCGTCTGCGAGCTGTTCCGGGCCCTCGACCACCAGTACGGCGGCGGCCACGCCAGGCAGGCCCTGGTGCGCTACCTGGAGCACGAGTGCGAGCCGATGCTGCGCGGCGTCTACGGCGAGCAGACCGGCCGCCGGCTGTTCGCCGCGGCGGCCGATCTCACCCGGCTCGTCGGCTGGACGTCGTACGACATCGCCGCGCACGGACTGGCCCAGCGCTACTTCGTGCAGGCGCTGCGGCTCGCCCAGGTGGCGGGGGACCGGGCGTACGGCTCCTATGTGCTGGTCACCATGAGCCGCCAAGCCGTCTACCTCGGGCACGGGCGGGAGGCCGTCCAGCTGGCGCGGGTGGCCCAGCAGGGGGTCGGGACCGGCGCCCCGCCCGTGGTGCAGGCCCTGCTGCACTCCGTCGAGGCGCGTGCGCACGGCGTGCTCGGCGAGGTGCGGGCGTGCACCGGCGCACTGGTGCGGGCCGAGCGTGCGCTGGAGGCGGCCCGGCCCGGTGACGAGGTGCCGCACTGGGCGCGGTTCTTCGACGAGGCGCAGCTCGCCGACGAGTTCGGGCACTGCCACCGGGACCTGCAGCAGTACCGGGCCGCCGCCCAGCACGCCGAACGCTCCCTGCGGCTGAGCGCCCCGGCGTACGCCCGCAGCCGGCTGTTCTGCCGGGTCGTCCTCGCCACCGCCCGCCTCGGCCTCGGCGAACTCGACCAGGCGTGCGCGCTGGGCGCGGAGGCGGCCGGGCAGGCCACGGAGATGCGTTCGGTGCGCGCGCTGGAGTACGTCAGGGACTTCGAGCGGCGGCTGGAGCCGTACAAGGACGCCGCGCCGGTGCGCGGGTACCGCGACAGGGTCGCGGCGCTCGGCTGAACCGGGGGCGCCTGAGGGCTCGGGGGGTTCGGTGGATCGGCGGGTGCGGGTTCGTCGGGGCTGGTCGCGCCGTTCCCCGCGCCCCTTTGGGGCGCTTGGTCGTGCCGTTCCCTGTGGGGGTCAGGCGGCTTTCCGCATCGCGGGCAGCGGGTCCGCGTGGTGCATCGAACCGGCCGCGCCCAGGTCCGCCAGGATCGCCGAGGCGGCGCGGCGGGCGGAGTGCAGCGCGCCCTGGACGGTGCTGGTGTCGCGATGGTCCCCGCACACATACAGGCCCGCCAGCAGCCGCACCGGGCGGCGCAGATCGTGCGGCGGGCGCATCGCGGGCACCGCCTCGGGGGTGTGGTGCACGGCCAGGGTCTCCCAGCGGTGCGTCGAGATGCCGTACAGCCGGGACAGATGCATGCGTACGGCCGTGTCGACGCCCTCCGGGGGAGCGCCCAGGACCGTCGAGGAGACCAGGGCACGGCCCGCGGGCGCCCGGCTCGGGTCGACCTCGCTGACGACCGCGGTGTGCGCGACCGGGCCGCCGCGGTCGGCGTCGAGCAGCAGCGAGGCGCCCGTCGCCGGCGGCTCGTCCGTCGTGTGGTGCACCACGGTCACCGGGTGGAAGTCCGGCACCCGCAGGCCCGGCAGCAGTTCGGCGGCGGCGCGCGCGTCGGTCGCCAGCAGGACCGCACGGCAGCGGATCTCGCCGTGTTCGGCGGTGGTCACCGAGGTGGTGGAGACGGAGGTGACCCGGACCCCGGTGTGCACGGTGCCCGGCGGCAGCGCGCCGGCCAGCAGCTCCGGCAGCGCCTCGGCGCCGCCCTCCGGCAGGCACAGCCGGCCACCGACGAACGAGCGCAGCGCGAGGTCGGCGCACCGGCTGGACGTGGCCAGCTCCGGGTCGCACAGCAGGGCGGCGAGCAGCGGGCGCAGAAAGCCGTCGACCGTGCGGGCGGGCATGCCGCGGACCACGAGGGCCTGGGCGGCGGGGAGTTCGGGGCGGGCCAGTAAACGCTCGACGGGGGTCGTGGCGATCCGGCCGAGCAGGGCGCGCAGCCGCAGGGGTGCGCCGATGTCGAGGGAGCGGGCGCCCGCCCGTGCGGAGGGCGCGGCCGAGCCTCTGGGGGCGCCCGCCAAGGCGCGCACGGCATGGAGTGCGCCCCTTGTGCTCCCCGCGCCCGCCGGGGCGCCCGCGCGTTGCCGGCGCCCGTCGTGGTGCAGCAGCAGGCCGGGCGCGAAGGTGCGCAGGACGAGGGCGTCGAGCCCGGGCGTCAGGCGCAGTTCGGGATACGACGTGGACAGGAGCCGTCCGATCCGGTCGAGCCGGAAACCGTCGACCTTCTCCGTCGACATACGGCCGCCGACGCAGGGGGCGGCTTCCAGGACCGCGGTCGTCACACCTGCGCTGGTGAGGCGATGGGCCGCCGACAGGCCGGCGACCCCGGCGCCCACTACGACGACGTCCGCCTGGTACACGGGCTCAAGCACGAGGCTCCTCCTCGACGTTACGCGGCCGGTGGGGGCCTCGTGCCCCGACAGGCAGCAGGAATACCCGAGTTCGGGTCGAGGGTAGGGCCGTGATGGGTCAAGAACAGTCGCGCATCGACAGGGCACGGTCGCACGACGGTCGCATACGGTCACAGGAGTTCATCAGGCGGCGCGGATCGCGTCCTCGACCCCGGGGAACGCAAAGACGAACCCCGACTCCAGCAGCCGCCTGGGCACCGCCCGCTGACTGCCCAGCACATCCCCGGCCAGCTCGCCCAGCACCGTCCGCAGCACGGGAGCCGGCACGGCGAAGAGCGTCGGCCGGTGCAGCACCCGGCCCATGGCCGCGGTGATCTCACGGTTCGTCACCGGCCGCGGAGCGGTCAGATTCACCGGGCCGGACAGTTCCTCGGTGTCGATGAGATGACGCAGCGCGGCGACCGTGTCATGCAGCGCGATGAACGACCAGTACTGCCGCCCGTCGCCCAGCCGCCCCCCGAGCCCGGCCCGGAACAGCGGGAACAGCCGCCCGAAGGCACCGCCCCGGCGGCTCACCACCAGCCCGGTGCGCGCGTGCACCGTCCGGATCCCGGCCTGCCGCGCGGGCCCCGTCGCCGCCTCCCACGCCACGCACAGGGACGGCAGGAAACCGTCTCCCGGCGGCGCCCCCTCGTCCACGACCCGGTTCCCGGTCGTGCCGTAGTAGCCGATCGCGCTGCCGTTCACGAACACCCGCGGCGGCTCCTCCAACGCCGCGACGGCCTGCGCCAGCGTCTCCGTGCCCAGCACCCGGCTGTCCCGGATCCGCCGCTTGTAGGCGTCCGTCCACCGGTGGTCGCCCACCCCGGCGCCCGCCAGGTTGACCACGGCGGCGCAGCCGGCCAGCCCGGCCGCGTCCACAGACCGCCGCTCCGGGTCCCAGCGGACCTCGCCGGGACCGGCGGGCGCGCGCCGGACCAGCCGCACCACCTCGTGTCCGTCGGCCGTCAGGGACCGGACCAGGGCGGCGCCGATGAGACCGGAGGCCCCGGCCACCGCGATGCGCGAACGTTCCATACCCCCATCCTGCCCGGTGCCGCCGCGAAACCCGGGGCGGCCTGCCGTCTTCCCGGCCTACAGTGACCGCCATGTCCGAACCGTACATACGCCGTGCCACCCCCGAGGACGAGGAGGCGCTGAGCCTTCTCGACCGGGCCACCTGGTCGCCGCTGCACGCCGTGCAGCCGAGGCCCCGGCCGCCCTACCCGCCGTTCTTCACCGAGCGCTGCGGACCCGAGGACCATCTCGTCGCGGAACTCGACGGCGTCCTCGTCGGCTACATCCGGCTCGCCCTGCCCACCGAGCTGGCCTGCAACGCGCACGTCCGCCAGATCCAGGGGCTGGCCGTCGCCGACACGGCGCGCGGTGCCGGCATCGGCCGGGCGCTGCTGCGGGCGGTGCAGGACGAGGCGCGGCGGCGCGGCGCCCGCCGCATCACCCTGCGCGTCCTCGGGCACAACACGCCCGCCCGGCGGCTCTACGAGTCCGAGGGCTTCGCCGTCGAAGGGGTACTGCCCGCGGAGTTCCTGCTGGCCGGCGAGTACGTCGACGACGTGTTCATGGGCCGCCCACTATGAGCCTCACGAGCTGCCCGGGTCGCCTGTGCTCTCGGTGTCGTGGGGGTTTCGTGAGCTGTCCGGGTCGCCCGCTGTGAGCCTCGTGAGCTGTCCGGGTCGCCTGTGCTCTCGGTGTCGTGGGGGTTTCGTGAGCTGTCCGGGTCGCCCGCTGTGAGCCTCGTGAGCTGCCCGGGTCGCCTGTGCTCTCGGTGTCGTCGGGGTCTCGTGAACTGACCGGGTCGCCCGTGCTCTCGGTGTCGTCGGGGTCTCATGAGCTGCCCGGGTCGCCCGTGCCCCGGTGTCGTCGGGGTCTCATGAGCTGACCAGAGCGCCCGTGCTCACCGGCGTCGTCGCGGTCGCCGCGCGCCGGGCGTCGCCCGCCACCTCGCCCGCCGTCAGGACGTAACCCGTCTCGGCGTCCGAGGTGGAGCGCGCGAAGACCACGCCGAAGACCCGGCCGTCGGTGGTCAGCAGCGGACCGCCGGAGTTGCCGGGGCGCACCGTCGAGCGGATCGAGTAGATCTCACGGGTGACCGTGGCGTCGTTGTAGATGTTCTGGCCCGTCGCCCGGATCCGGTTCGCCACCGTGGCCGCCTGGAGGTCCAGGCCGCCGTCCTGCGGATAGCCCGCGACCACCGCCGGCTCGCCGCGCCGCGCGCCGTCGTCGAAGTTCAGCGCGGGCGCGCTCAGCCGCGGCACGTACAGCACCGCCACGTCCTTCTGCGGGTCGAACAGCACCACCCGGGAGGTGTACACCCGCCCGACGCCGCCCACCCGCACGCTCGGGTTGTCGATGCCCGCCACCACATGCGCGTTCGTCATCACATGCCGCGGCGCATACACGAATCCGCTGCCCTCGCGGCCCTGGGTGCCCGAGACACCCTCGATCTTCACCGTGCTCGTCCGCGCCGCGTTCAGGGCGCCGGCCGTGACGCTGTCGCCGGACGGCCGGGCGACCTCGGCCGTCGACTCGTTCTCGAACGGGTTGAACACCTGGGGGAAGCCCGCCTCGGTCAGCGCGGACGTGGCACGGGAGAACCACGCGGGCGTGGTGTCCGGCATCGCGTTCTGCACCGCGCCCAGCACCGCCGAGTTCCGGATCGCGGACGTCACCAGCGGCGACGACGACGCGCCCAGCACGCTCGCCGCCACCCACGCCACGATCAGCACGGCCGCCGCGTTGGCCGCCGCGCCGCCCAGCCCGTCGGCCGCCCGCAACGGCCCCCGGTCCAGTTCGCGCCGCAGCCGCAGCGCCAGCCGCCCCGCCAGTTCGTGCCCCACCGCCGCCGGCACGAGCACCGTCAGCACGGCGGTCACCGTCGCCGCGGTCGTCCCACGGGTGACCAGGTCCATCACCCACGGCAGGATCCACACCCCGACGATCGCGCCGCCCACGAAACCGGCCAGCGAGACACAGCCCGCCACCAGCCCGCGCCGGTAGCCGGACGCCGCGTACATGAGAACCACCAGCACAAGCAGCACATCGAGCAGGTCCACGGAGCCGCCTTTCTCTCGGACCCCTTATACGGGCGGAACGCTCCCGGTGATCAGTCCCGCGCCGGGGACGGACCTGAACCCGCCACGTGCGCGTGTACCCACAAAAACGCCCCGGACCGGGACGATGGTTCCACCGGGTGGCACAGCACACATCGCGGGCGTGCCGTGAGCGACCCACAGTGAGGATCATGTGGGTCATCAAAAGAACGCGGGAGCGGGCGCGGTGGCGGACGCGGCGCCGCGGCGGGCGCCGCGTGCCCCGGACGGTCCTGGCGCTCGCCGCCTGTCTGCCCGGCGTCGCCGCCGGCCTCACACTGCTGCTGTGCGCCCGCGGCGTGCAGAGCCCCGTGGCGCTGCCACGGCCCGCGGCGCCGCGCAGCGCATCGCCCTACCAGGCCGCCCAGCCCGTCATCCTGCCGCGCTCCGCCTGGCTGGACGCCACCGTGCGTCGCACCCAGCCGCCCCCGCGCTACGACGACGCGGTCGTCGCCGTCTTCGTCCACCACACCGACTCGCCCAACGACTACACCTGCGCCAAGACGCCCGAGGTCATCCGCCGCCTGTACGCGGGCCAGACCACCGGCCGCCACTGGGACGACATCGGCTACAACTTCCTCGTCGACCGCTGCGGCACCATCTACGAGGGCCGGGCGGGCGGCATCGAACGCGCCGTCACCGGCGCCCACGCCCAGGGCTTCAATCACCGCACCGCCGGCATCGCCGCCATCGGCACCTTCACCGCAGGCATCCCCGTGCCGCGCGCCATGACCGACGCGATCGCCGCCCTGACCGCCTGGAAGCTGGGTCTGGCAGGCGTCGATCCACGGGCCGTCACCCGCCTGGTGTCCAGCAACGCCCGCAGCCGCTATCCGGTCGGTGCCGTCGCCGCCCTGCCGGCCGTCTCCGGCCATGACGCCGGGTTCCCGACCAACTGCCCCGGCGCGGCCCTGACGGCCAGGCTGCCCGACATCAGGAACACGGCGGCGCGCCTGCAAGGGCGGCGATGAGGCCGGCGCACAGGAACACCACAGCCGCCGCGCAGCCTCCGCAGAGCCGCCCGCCCTACGGTCGTGGACGACAGCAGCCGACCGAAGGCAGGGATCATGCACAGCAGCGGTACGGGGGTCACCCCAAGCACGGGGACCACGGCAAGCAGGGGAAACGCGGGAGCCGCGCAGGTGGTGCGGCAGCCCGGCAAGGCGGCCCCCGGTCGCGGCCGGCCGGTCCATGGCCTGTGGACGGTCGTGTGTGTCGTCGGCGCCGTGCTGCTCGGGCCGGCCGCCGCCACCGCGTCCGCCCTCGACCAGGCCAACAAGGCGCCCCTGCACCTGGCCGTGCGGACCGAGCAGCCGCAGGCCTGTCTGCCCATGGACACCGGCCGCAGGCGCGGCGCGGTCTGACCCGGTCACCGGCTCACCCCCGGAACCGGCCCCACAGCTTCGGATACCGCTGCGCGAGGACCCGCTCGTTCTCGAAGTCGAGCGGTGTGCCCTCCGGCTCTGCGGGCGCCGGCGCCACCCCCAGGTCCGGGGCCACGGTGCCGGTGAGCTGCTCGTACGCCTCGTCCGCCGCGTAGCCCAGCTCCTCGCCGTCGCCGTCGATCTCCTCGTCGAAGTCCTCCAGCAGATCGGCCAGCGAGTCCGGGTCGTGCAGGGCGCCCTCGAAGACGTCCCGGCCCTGCCCGATCAGCCAGCAGCGGAAGAAGTCGAACGCGTCGTCGCTCGCCCCGTCCAGCAGCACCCAGGCCGCGCCCCACAGATCCCAGCGGTAGGCACGGTTGTAGCGGGACTCGAAGTGACGGGCGAAGTCCAGCACCGCCTCCGGGTCGAGTTGGCCCAGCCGCTCCACGAGCAGGTCAGCCTGGTCCTCCGGGTCGCCCTCGGCGGCCTCGCGGGCGGCGTCCACCAGCTCCCAGAACTCCATCTCGTCCATCACGGGTCCAGCATCGGGCCTGCGCGGGCGGGACGCACGCGGAGTGCGCGCGGGACCGTCAGCCGCGGTACAGCAGGGCGAGCCGGGCGGCGTCCCGCGCGAACCGGTCCCGCAGCGCCGCGGGCGCCAGCACCTCCACCTCCGGGCCGAGCGCGGTGAGCTGCGCGTGCGCGACCTCCTCGGACTCCACCGGCAGGGTCGCCGTCACCCAGCCCCGTGCGTCCGCTTCGCCCGCGGACCGCAGCGCCTCCCGCGCGCAGAGCGGATCGACGGCGTGCCCGAGCCGCCGCACCCCCTGCGCGGACAGCCGTACGACGACCTCGGTGCGCAGCAGCGACCGGGCGAACCGCTCCGCCTGTGCCGCCCAGAAGCCGGGCAGGTCGAACTCCTCGTCCCGGGCGAAGCGGGGGCCAGGGCCGCCGACGGCCGTGAACCGGTCCACCCGGTACGTCCGGAACGCGTCCGCGTCCGGCACCCGCGCGCACAGATACCAGGCGCCGGCCTTCAGCACCAGCCCGTACGGCTCCAGCGTGCGCTCCACCTCGGCCTCGCCGCGGCGGTAGCGGGCCGTGAGACAGCGGTCGTCCCAGACCGCCTCGGCGACCGCGGGCAGCAGTTCCGGCGTCTCCGGCTCCCGGAACCAGCCGGGCGCGTCCAGATGGAACCGCTGCGCGGCCGTCCGCGGCGCGTCCCGCACAGAGGGCAGCAGCGCGGCGGACACCTTCAGCCGCGCCGCCGAGGCCGCGTCCTCAAGTCCCATGTCGCGCAGCGCCCCCGGCACCCCGCTCAGGAACAGCGCCTCGGCCTCGCCGCGCGCCAGCCCCGTCAGCCGCGTACGGTACCCGCCGATCAGCCGGTAGCCGCCGGCCCGCCCCCGGTCCGCGTACACCGGAACCCCCGCCTCCGACAGGGCCTGCGCGTCCCGGGTGACGGTCCGCTCCGACACCTCCAGTTCCTTGGCGAGTTCGGCGGCGGTCATCGAGGGCCGGGACTGCAACAGCAGCACCATCTTGATCAGCCGAGCAGCACGCATCCCCCCATGATGCCGCCCCCCTCTGACAACGGGGCCCACCAGGCCGTACGGGCCGCGCCCCCGGTGACGGCCCCCGGTGCGGCGGGGGCCGTCACCGGGGGCACGGTGACCGGGTGTTCGGTGTTCGGTGTTTCTACAGCCCGTACCGCTCGCGGGCCTCCTTCACCGAGGTGGTCTTCACCTCGCCGCGCCGGGCGAGGTGGGCCAGCGCCGCGACGACGATCGACTCCGCGTCGACGCCGAAGTGGCGGCGGGCGGCCGGGCGGGTGTCCGACAGACCGAAGCCGTCGGTGCCCAGCGAGGAGTAGTCCTGCTCCACCCACTGCGCGATCTGGTCCGGCACCTGACGCATGTAGTCGGAGACAGCGAGCACCGGGCCCTCGGCGCCCTGGAGCGCCCGACGGACGTACGGCACCCGGTCCTCGCCGCGCAGCAGCGCCGCGTCGGCCTCCATCGCGTCCCGCCGCAGCTCCGTCCAGGACGTCGCCGACCAGACGTCGGCCGCCACCCCCCACTCCTCGGCGAGCAGCTTCTGCGCGGCCAGCGCCCAGTGGATGGCCGTACCGGAACCCAGCAGCTGGATCCGCGGGGCGTTGGCGGTGGGGGCGAGCCCCGCCGACTCCGCCGTGTTGAAGCGGTACAGGCCCTTGACGATGCCCTCGTCGATACCGGCCGTCGACGGCTTGGCCGGCTGCGGCAGCGGCTCGTTGTAGACGGTCAGGTAGTAGAAGACGTTCGAGTCCTCGCCCGGCGCGGCCTGGCCGTACATCCGGCGAAGGCCGTCCTTGACGATGGTCGCGATCTCGTACGCGAACGCCGGGTCGTACGTCAGCGCCGCCGGGTTGGTCGCGGCGATGACGGGGGAGTGGCCGTCGGCGTGCTGCAGGCCCTCACCGGTCAGCGTGGTACGGCCGGCCGTGGCGCCGACCAGGAAGCCGCGGCCGAGCTGGTCGCCGAGCTGCCACATCTGGTCGGCCGTGCGCTGCCAGCCGAACATCGAGTAGAAGATGTAGAAGGGGATCATCGCCTCGCCGTGCGTCGCGTACGACGTCGAAGCGGCGATGAAGTCGGCCATCGAACCGGCCTCGGTGATCCCCTCGTTGAGGATCTGGCCGTTCTTGGCCTCCTTGTAGTACATCAGCTGGTCGCGGTCGACCGGCTCGTACGTCTGGCCCTTGGGCGAGTAGATGCCGAGCGACGGGAACAGCGACTCCATGCCGAAGGTGCGCGCCTCGTCCGGCACGATCGGCACCCAGCGCCTGCCGGTCTCCTTGTCGCGGACCAGGTCCTTGACCAGCCGGACGAACGCCATGGTGGTCGCCACGCTCTGCGTACCGGAGCCCTTGTCGAAGGCGGCGAAGGACTTGTCGGCGGGCGCGGGCAGCGGGGCGAGCGGGTGCACGCGGCGGGCCGGGGCCGGGCCGCCGAGCGCCGCGCGCCGCTCCTGGAGGTAGCGCACCTCGGGGGAGTCGGCGCCCGGGTGGCCGTAGGGCACCTGGCCGTCGGCGAAGGCGCTGTCCGGGATCGGCAGCTCCAGCAGGTCGCGCATCGCCTTGAACTCGTCCACCGTCAGCTTCTTCATCTGGTGGTTGGCGTTCTTCGACGCGAAGCCCTCGCCGAGGGTGAAGCCCTTGACGGTCTGGGCCAGGATGACGGTCGGAGCGCCCTTGTGCGCGAGGGCGGCCCGGTAGGCCGCGTAGACCTTGCGGGCCTCGTGACCACCGCGGGAGAGGTGGAAACACTCCGTGATCTTGTCGTCGCTCAGCAGCTTCGCCATCTCGACGAGCGCCGGGTCCTTGCCGAAGAAGTCCTCGCGGATGTAGGCGGCGTTGCGGGTCTGGTACGTCTGGACCTGCGCGTCCGGTACCTCGCGCAGCCTGCGTACCAGCGCGCCGGTGGTGTCGAGGGCGAACAGCTCGTCCCAGGCCGAACCCCACAGCGACTTGACGACATTCCAGCCGGCGCCGCGGAACTGGGCCTCCAGCTCCTGCACGATCTTGAAGTTGGCGCGCACCGGACCGTCGAGGCGCTGCAGGTTGCAGTTGATGACGAAGGTGAGGTTGTCCAGCCCCTCACGCGCCGCCAGCGCGAGCGCCGCCGTCGACTCGGGCTCGTCCATCTCGCCGTCGCCGAGGAAGGCCCAGACGTGGGACGCGGCGACGTCCTTGATGCCGCGCGCCGTCAGATACCGGTTGAAGCGCGCCTGGTAGATCGCCGACAGCGGGCCGAGGCCCATCGACACCGTCGGGAACTCCCACAGCCAGGGCAGGCGGCGCGGGTGCGGGTAGGACGGCAGACCGTTGCCGCCGGCCTCCTGGCGGAAGTTGTCGAGCTGCGTCTCGTCGAGCCGGCCGTCGAGGAAGGCGCGGGCGTAGATGCCGGGGGAGGCGTGGCCCTGGATGTACAGCTGGTCGCCGGAGCCATCGCCCTCCTTGCCGTGGAAGAAGTGGTTGAAGCCGATCTCGTACAGCCAGGCGGCGGAGGCGAAGGTGGCGATATGGCCGCCGACGCCCTGTTTGCTGCCCCGGGTCACCATCGCCGCCGCGTTCCAGCGGTTCCAGGCGGTGATCCGCGCCTCCATGGCCCCGTCGCCGGGTACGGCCGGCTCGGCGGCGGTGGGGATGGTGTTGACGTGGTCGGTTTCGAGGAGCTTCGGCAGCGCGACACCGGCCGCCTCGGCGCGCTCCAGCGTGCGGCGCATCAGATACGCGGCACGGTGCGGCCCGGCCTCCCTGGCGACGGCGTCGAGCGAGGCACGCCACTCGGCGGTCTCCTCGGGGTCGCGGTCCGGGAGCTGGTCGAGCGCGCTCGGCTGGATGGCGTGGGGGTCGGTCATGTCGCCGCCTTCCTCAGTCGAAGGGGGTTCCCTCAGCGGTAAGAGTTCAGGGGTGCCCTTGGTCTTTGGCAGGACAGGGCGTGGACTCGGGTGGTAGTCCGTCGGCGACTGTAACTCCCTGATCGATGATCGATCAAAGGGTTGACGGGCAAAACCTCTCGATTCCGAGAAACTCGGCACGGGGTGCCTCCGGCGGTGGCACCGGGTGACGGCGGTTTGTCGGTGTTGTCGCAGGTGGAGCGGCGTTTGGGCAAGGGGTGTTGAGGGTGGGGGCGAGGGCGGGGCCGGGCTGTGGTCTGTGTCCGGGGGATGTGGAGTGCGAGTTCCGGGCCGTAGCGGGTTGCGGGTTCTGGGTTGTGGTTGCGCGTCGCGGCGGGCCGCGGGGGATCGGGTTGCGGTGCTGGTTCTAGGGTCTCGGGGCGCAGCCCAGGACGTGGGCCTTCACCAGTTCCGCGATGAGCGGGTCCCGGGTCTTGAACGCGGCCACCAGATCCTCGTGTTCCTCGGCGTAGGACTGCTGCACGGTGCCCAGCCAGCGGATCGACAGCGCCGTGAACACCTCGATGCCCAGGCCCTCCCATGTGTGCAGGAGCACCGAGTTGCCCGCCGCGCGGACCAGCTCGCGGTGGAAGGCCACGGTGTGCCGCACCTGGGCCGTGCCGTCGGACCTGCGGTCGGCCTCGTACAGGGCGGCGACATGCGGCTCTAGCGCCGAGCAGTCCCGGGCCAGCCGCTCGGCCGCCAGCTCCGCCGCGATGGCCTCGAGACCGGCCCGCACCGGGTAGCTCTCCTCCAGGTCGGCGGCCGTCAAATTGCGCACGCGTACGCCCTTGTTCGGCGCCGACTCGATCAGCCGCAGCGACTCCAGCTCCCGCAGGGCCTCCCGTACGGGGGTCTGGCTGACCTCCAGCTCGGTCGCGATCCGCCGCTCCACGATCCGCTCGCCCGGCTTCCAGCGCCCGCTGACGATTCCCTCCACGATGTGCTCGCGGATCTGTTCGCGCAGCGAGTGGACGACGGGCGCGGTCATGACGGCTCCTTAGGGAGGGGCCGCGCATCGGCCCCCGGGGGCATTGACGTTTAGACAATACGGCCGGTTCGCTCCGCGGGTAGGGCGTGTGGGGGCGCTTTCGCGCAGGTGAGACGAGACTTACAGTCTGGTTTCGGCCCGGTTGCGCAGTTCCTTGTGCCCCTTGGGGTGGGTGGTGCGGGGGATATGACGGGGCCCCCGCCCGAGAGGTCGGGCGGGGGCGAAGGGCGGGGGAGTTACAGGCCCAGCTCGACCTCGAACTCGCCTGCCTCCAGGATCGCCTTGACCGCGGTGAGGTAGCGGGCCGCGTCGGCGCCGTCCACCAGGCGGTGGTCGTAGGAGAGGGTCAGATACGTCATGTCGCGGACGCCGATGACCGTGCCCTCCTCCGTCTCGATGACGGCCGGACGCTTGACCGTGGCGCCGATACCGAGGATCGCGACCTGGCCCGGCGGCACGATGATCGTGTCGAACAGCGCCCCACGGGAACCGGTGTTGCTGATGGTGAAGGTCGCACCGGCCAGCTCGTCCGGCGTGATCTTGTTGCCGCGGACCTTGCCGGCCAGGTCGGCCGTGGCCTTGGCGATGCCCGCGATGTTGAGGTCGCCGGCGTTCTTGATGACCGGGGTCATCAGGCCCTTCTCGGAGTCCACCGCGATACCGATGTGCTCGGTGTCGAAGTAGGTGATGGTCCCCTCGGCCTCGTTGATCTTGGCGTTGATGACCGGGTGGGCCTTCAGCGCCTGCGCGGCGGCCTTGACGAAGAACGGCATCGGGGAGAGCTTGACGCCCTCACGCGCCGCGAAGGAGTCCTTCGCCTGGGTGCGCAGCCGCATCAGGCGGGTGACGTCGACCTCGACGACCGACGACAGCTGGGCCTGCTCGCGCAGCGCCTTGACCATGTTGTCGCCGATGACCTTGCGGATGCGGGGCATCTTGACGGTCTGGCCGCGCAGCGGGGAGACCTCCAGCGCCGGCGCCGCCTTCCGCGCGGCCGGAGCGGCGGCAGCGGCCGGAGCCGGAGCGGCCGCGGCGGCCTTCGCGGCCTCGGCGGCGGCGATGACGTCCTGCTTGCGGATACGGCCGCCGACGCCGGTGCCCTTGACGGTGGCCAGGTCGACGCCGTTCTCGGCGGCGAGCTTGCGCACCAGCGGGGTCACATAGGCGCCCTCGTCACCGGCGATCGCGGCGGGAGCGGGAGCGGCCGGGCTGACCGGAGCCGGGGCGGCCGGAGCGGGGGCGGCCGGAGCCGGGGCAGGGGCAGGGGCAGCGGGCTGAACCGCGGCCGGTGCCGGTGCCGGTGCCGCAGGCTGGACCGGAGCCGGAGCCGGAGCCGGAGCCGGAGCCGGAGCCGGAGCCGGAGCCGGAGCCGGGGCCGGGGCCGGGGGAGCCGGCGGGGCGGCGGGGGCCGGTGCCGGAGCCGCGGGGGCGGCCTGCGCGGGCGCCGGAGCGGCGGCCGGGGCAGGGGCGGCCGGTGCCGGGGCGGCACCGGGGGCGCCGATGACGGCGAGCTTGGCGCCGACCTCGGCGGTCTCGTCCTCGCCCACCACGATCTCCAGCAGCACGCCCGCGGTGGGCGCCGGGATCTCGGTGTCCACCTTGTCCGTGGAGACCTCGAGCAGCGGCTCGTCGGCCTCGACGCTGTCGCCGACCGACTTCAGCCAGCGGGTGACGGTGCCCTCGGTGACGGACTCACCGAGCGCGGGCAGGACCACGTCCGTGCCCTGGGCGCCACCGGCCGGAGCCGCGGCAGGGGCGGCAGCGGGGGCCGCGGCCGGAGCCGGGGCGGCCGGGGCCTCGGCGACCGGCGCTTCAGTGGCCGGGGCCTCGGCGACCGGTGCCGGTGCGGCGGCCGGGGCGGGTGCGGCGGCCGGGGCCTCGGCAGCAGCGGGTGCCGGTGCGGCGGCGGGCGCGCCGGTGCCGTCGTCGATCACGGCCAGTTCGGCGCCGACCTCGACGGTCTCGTCCTCGGCGACCTTGATGGAGGCCAGTACGCCCGCGGCGGGCGAGGGGATCTCGGTGTCCACCTTGTCGGTCGAGACCTCGAGCAGTGGCTCGTCGGCCTCGACGCGTTCGCCCTCGGCCTTCAGCCAGCGGGTGACAGTGCCCTCGGTGACGCTCTCGCCGAGCGCCGGAAGGGTTACGGAAACCGCCATGGTTTCGGTTGCTCCTAACGAATTGCGGAAGTCTGTGTCGTCGCGTCCGTTGACCGAAGGCTCAGTCGTGGGAGTGGAGGGGCTTGCCGGCCAGGGCCAGGTGGGCCTCGCCGAGCGCCTCGTTCTGCGTCGGGTGGGCGTGGATGAGCTGGGCCACCTCGGAGGGCAGCGCCTCCCAGTTGTAGATCAGCTGGGCCTCGCCGACCTGCTCGCCCATGCGGTCGCCGACCATGTGGACGCCGACCACGGCACCGTCCTTGACCTGGACGAGCTTGATCTCGCCCGCGGTGTTCAGGATCTTGCTCTTGCCGTTGCCCGCCAGGTTGTACTTCAGAGCGACGACCTTGTCCGCGCCGTAGATCTCCTTGGCCTTGGCCTCGGTGATGCCGACGGAGGCGACCTCCGGGTGGCAGTACGTCACCCGCGGTACACCGTCGTAGTCGATCGGAACGACCTTCAGACCGGCCAGCCGCTCCGCCACCAGGATGCCCTCGGCGAAACCGACGTGCGCGAGCTGGAGGGTCGGGACGAGGTCCCCGACGGCGGAGATGGTGGGGACGTTGGTCCGCATGTACTCGTCGACCAGGACATAGCCGCGGTCCGTGGCGACACCCTGCTCCTCGTAGCCGAGGCCCTGGGAGACCGGGCCGCGGCCGACGGCGACGAGCAGGACCTCGGCCTCGAACTCCTTGCCGTCGGCGAGGGTGACCTTGACCCCGTTCTGGGTGTACTCGGCCTTCTGGAAGAAGGTGCCGAGGTTGAACTTGATGCCGCGCTTGCGGAAGGCGCGCTCAAGGAGCTTGGAGGAGTTCTCGTCCTCGACCGGGACGAGGTGCTTGAGGCCCTCGATGACCGTGACGTCCGAACCGAACGACTTCCACGCCGAGGCGAACTCGACGCCGATGACCCCGCCGCCCAGGATGATCGCGGACTGCGGAACGCGGTCCAGGACGAGGGCGTGGTCGGAGGAGATGATGCGGTCTCCGTCGATCACCAGGCCCGGCAGGGACTTCGGCACGGAACCGGTCGCGAGCAGGACGTGCCGGCCCTGGACGCGCCGGCCGTTCACGTCGACGGAGGTCGGGGAGGACAGTCGGCCCTCACCCTCGATGTAGGTCACCTTGCGGGAGGCGATCAGGCCCTGCAGCCCCTTGTACAGACCGGCGACCACGCCGTCCTTGTACTTGTGGACGGCCGGTACGTCGATGCCCTCGAAGGTGGTCTTGACACCGAACTGCTCGCTCTCGCGGGCCTGGTCGGCGATCTCGCCCGCGTGCAGCAGGGCCTTGGTGGGGATACAACCCCGGTGCAGGCAGGTGCCGCCGACCTTGTCCTTCTCGATCAGGGCGACGTCCAGGCCCAGCTGAGCCCCGCGCAGCGCCGCGGCGTAACCACCGCTGCCACCGCCGAGGATCACTAGGTCGAAAACGGTGCTGGCGTCGTTCGCCACGTCACGTCCTCCATGCATGTGCGCCGTACGCCGGGCCCCTTGGTCCCATCCCGGGGTTGACCGGTCGGTCGGCTGGTGTCCGGCCGCTCTTTCTTCGGCCCTGTGGTGGGGCCCTGTCCTGCCGGGCTCCATCTTCGCACCTGCCGGGGGTGGACGGGACGCGGGGCCCGAGTGTGAGACACCCCACGTCCCACCCGGCAACCACCCCCACAGCCGACCGATCACCCGCACCACCCCGAGGGGGCGCGAGGAACTGCGCGCCCGCCCACGACGGGGCTGCACCCGACCGATCACCGGCACCGCATCGAAGGGGCGCGGGGAACTGCGCGATCGGCCCCGACGGGGCTGCACCCGACCGATCACCGGCAGGTCCCGAGGGGGCGCGAGGAACTGCGCGCCCGCCCACGACGAGGCCGCACCCGACCGATCACCGGCACCGCATCGAAGGGGCGCGGGGAACTGCGCGATCGGCCCCGACGGGGCTGCACCCGACCGATCACCGGCACCGCATCGAAGGGGCGCGGGGAACTGCGCGACAAGCCACAAACGTCCCGCAGCGAACAACTCACCTCAGCCACCCCATAGACATAGGGGCGCGGGGAACTGCGCGACCGGCCGAAGACACGGTCCGCAGCCACCCGCCCCCTCGGGCAGAGCCCGTGGGCGACCTCAGCCCAGGTCACCCACCGCCGCAAGCTCCGCGAGCCGCACCAGCGTGCGCACCGCCGAACCCGTACCACCCTTCGGCGTGTACCCGAACGGGCCGCCCTCGTTGAACGCCGGGCCGGCGATGTCGAGGTGCGCCCAGGTGATGCCGTCGCCGATGAACTCCTTCAGGAACAGCCCGGCGACCAGCCCGCCGCCCATCCGCTCACCCATGTTCGCGATGTCGGCGGTCGGCGAGTCCATGCCCTTGCGCAGATGGTCGGGCAGCGGCATCGGCCACGCCGGCTCGCCGACCTGCTCGGCCGCCTCGTGCACCGCGGAGCGGAACGCGTCGTCGTTCGCCATGATCCCGAAGGTGCGGTTGCCCAGCGCCAGCACCATGGCGCCGGTCAGGGTCGCCACGTCCACGATCGCGTCCGGCTTCTCCTGCGAGGCGGCCCACAGCGCGTCCGCCAGCACCAGCCGGCCCTCCGCGTCCGTGTTCAGCACCTCGACGGTCTTGCCGCTGTACATCCGCAGTACGTCACCCGGACGGGTGGCAGTGCCCGAGGGCATGTTCTCGGCGAGCGCCAGCCAGCCGGTGACGTTGACCTCAAGGCCGAGCCGCGCGGCGGCCACGACCGCGGCGAACACCGCGGCGGCGCCGCTCATGTCGCACTTCATCGTCTCGTTGTGACCGGCCGGCTTGAGGGAGATGCCGCCCGAGTCGTAGGTGATGCCCTTGCCGACGAGAGCGAGGTGCTTCTTCGCCGCCGGGTTGGTGTACGACAGCTTCACCAGGCGCGGTGCCGCGGCCGAGCCGCCGCCGACGCCGAGGATGCCGCCGTAGCCGCCCTTGGTCAGCGCCTTCTCGTCGAGCACCTGCGCCTTGATGCCGTGCTCCTTGGCCGCGGCCTGGGCGATGGCCGCGAACGCCTCCGGGGTGAGGTCGTTCGGCGGGGTGTTGACCAGGTCGCGGGCGCGGTTCAGTTCCTCGGAGACGGCGGTGGCGCGCGCCAGGGCCGCCTTGTGCTCCTTGTCGCGGGGCTTGCCGCCGAGCAGCGCGGCCTCGGCGAGCGGCGTCTTGCCGTTGCCCGTCTTGCCGTTGCCGGCGCTGTCCTTGTAGGTGTCGAAGGAGTAGGCGCCCAGCAGCACGCCCTCGGCGATCGCGGAGACGGCGGCGGCGTCGGCGAGGGGCAGCGCGAAGGCGGCCTTCTTGGCGCCGTTCAGCCCGCGGGCGGCGACACCGGCGGCCTTGCGCAGCGCCTCGGCGGCGTGCGCGGCGCCCTTCGCGGGCTCGTCGCCGAGGCCCACCGCCACCACGAGCGGCGCCTTGAAGCCGGCCGGCGCGGGCAGCTTCGTCAGCTCGCCCTCGGCGCCGGTGGCACCGAGGGTCTCCAGGACGCCGGCGAGCTTGTCGTCGTACGCCTTGTCCACGGCTTCGGCGCCCGGTGCGACGACGGGGCCCTTGGTGCCCTTTGCGACACCGACGACGATCGCGTCGGCCCGCAGGCCGGGCGCCGCGGCGGTGCTGAGAGTCAGAGCAGTCACGGTGGTGAAATCTCGCTTCCGATGTGAAGTTGCTGTGGCCGAATGGGTGGGTCGACCGGGCCCGGGGACCGACCCTAGAACTGGCCTGAGGGCGGGTCGAGACCGGGGCCTTCGCCCTGCCGGCGAGCACCCGGGACGAGCCTACGCGTGTGTGTGCGCCTGCTCATTCCCCTGGTCGTTCACCTGTGGGTGACGTCGTGGCCATGTGCCGCCCGCCCCTGCGCTTCGGCGACCTGAGCCCCATGCGCCGGTGCCCGACGGCCGCCCCCGCTGCCCGTTCGCCGAATTCTCACCGATCGCCTCTGCGGAACTCCACAAGGGGATGGTCATCCTCCTGTATACGCCGCGTTCAGCGCCCCGAAGGGGCGCGGGGCTGTATCACCATGCGCTCCGCCGCGCGGTCGAGCCCAGCCACAACGGCCCCGCGGCCGAACGACGACCCATCACGGCCCAGCAGGAGTTCGGCGACGCCGACGGCGACGACCACCCCCAGGGCGGCACGCACACCGTCGTACGCCCCGAAGGCAGTGCCCCCGGCCCCGGCCCCGGCCCCGGCCCCGGCCCCGGCCGCCGCCGCGACCCCGGCCGCGACGGCGAACCACAACGGCGCCGCGGCCGAACGACGACCCGTCACGGCCCCCCCGGCGGAGCGCCGAGCGCCAGCAGCACGAGCGCCGTGGTCGCCGCCGTCTCCGCGAGTGCGCCGAACACGTCTCCGGTGACCCCGCCGAAGCGGCGCACACAGTGGCGCAGCAGGAGTTCGGCGACGCCGACGGCGACGACCACTCCCAGGGCGGCACGCACACCGTCGTACGCCCCGAAGGCAGTGCCCCCGGCCCCGGCCGCCGCCACCACCGCCACCCCGGCCGCGACGGCGCCGCCCGTCGGCACCACCCCCGCGACCGCCGCGCCCAGCCCCTCCGGCCGGGCGGCCGGCACCCCCGCGCGGGCGGCGGCGGTGAGCGCGAGCCGGGCGGCGGTCGCCGAGACCACGGCGGCGAGCGCGCCCCGGGCCCATGAGTCGCCGTACGCCTGCGCCAGGGCGGCCAGTTGGGCCGGTACCGCGAGCAGCAGGGTGACCACGCCGAACGGCCCGATGTCCGACTGCTTCATGATCCGCAACGCGTCCTCGGCGGGCTTGCCGCTGCCCAGCCCGTCCGCGGTGTCGGCGAGTCCGTCCAGATGCAGACCGCGGGTGAGTACGGCGGGTACGGCGACCGAGGCGACGGCGGCGAGCGGCGGGGCCGCGCCCAGCAGGAGCAGCAGCAGCCCGGCCCCGGCCGCGCAGCCACCCACGACCAGCCCGACCAGCGGGGCGCTCAGCATGCCGAGCCGGGCCGCCGCCCGGTCCCAGCGGCGCACGGCGACGGGCAGCACGGTGAGGGTGCCGAAGGCGAAGCGAAGCCCCTCCGAGAGCGAGGCGGGCGAGGCCGGTGAGGCGGGTGAAGCGGGCGAGGTCATGGACACCGGCGCAGGGTACCCGGCGGTCGCGGGAGCACCGCCGGGCGCCGGGATACGCGACCGACTGTCAGGGATAAAGTGCGCATATGGGACATTGGCTGGACCGGAACATCATCGAGCCCGGCAAGCTCCCGCTGCTTCTCGCCCTCGCCGCGTTCGTGCTGACCTTCCTGGTCACCCGGTCCATCACCCGGCTGATCCGGGCGGGCAGGGGCCCCTTCCGCAACGTCAGCGCGGGCGGGCTGCACATCCACCATGCCGTCCCCGGTGTCGTGCTCACCGTGATCGGCGGCTTCGGCGCGGTGGCCAGCGGCCGGCACGGCCTCGGCGGGTTCGTCTCCGCCGTGGTCTTCGGCATCGGCGCGGGCCTCGTCCTCGACGAGTTCGCGCTGATCCTGCATCTCGACGACGTCTACTGGACCGAGGAGGGCCGCAAGAGCGTCGAGGTCGTCGTCCTGACCGCCGCGCTCGTCGGCCTGCTCCTCGCGGGTTTCGCGCCGTTCGGCGTCAACGGCCTCTCCGCGGAGGAACTCCAGGGCCGCGGCGCGGCCATCGCGAGCGTCGCCGTGAACTTCCTGTTCTCCCTGGTCTCCCTCAGCAAGGGCAAGACCCGCACCGCCCTGTACGGCGTCGTCGTCCCGTTGATCGCCCTCGTCGGCGCGGTTCGCCTGGCCCGGCCGGGCTCGCCGTGGGCCAGGCGCTGCTACCGGCGCCGGCCACGGGCCCGTGCCCGGTCGCTGGTGCGCGCGTACCGTCACGACCGCCGCTGGTCCGGCCCCAGCCGGGCCGTCCAGAACTGGATCGCCGGTGCGCCTGACCGCTCCGCGAAGGGCCGGTGACGGTCGTCGTTCGGCTGTGGCTCTGGCGTGGTCGCTCGCGCCCGCACCGCGGAGCCGCATATCGATGCAGCCCCGCGCCCCTTCGGCGCGCGCGCTGCCTAGCCGCTCTCTGTTTCCTGGCGGCGGTCGGTGTGCTGGAGGACGGTCGGCAGGGTGCACAGGGTGGTGACGCCGGCCAGGGCCGCGATGTGTTCCTTGCCCGCGAGGTTGTCCTTGACCAGTACCTCGATCACCATCGCGAGCACCACCGCGCCGCCCGTCGCACAGGCGCCGTACCGCCGGCTCAGATACACCGCGAGGCCCACCACGGCCGCCGACGGCCCGGTGTCCACGACCTGCGCGTCCGAGGCCGGCAGGCCGAGCGGTGTGTGCGGTCCGAGTGCGACGCCCACGCGCGCATACAAGGTCCCGGCGAGCGTGACGACGTACGCGACGGTCAGCGTGCGCCACCAGCCGAGGCAGATCTCCGCGATGCCGAACACGAACAGGATCTGCGCCAGCGCACCCCACACCGGCAGGTCGAGCGCCGGGACGAACAGCGACAGCGGGGTGCGCAGCAGGGCGAGCCACAGCGGGTCCCGGGCCCGCACGGCGCCCACGTTCTGTACGAACTGAAAGCCCCACGACTGGTTCTGCACCACCTGGAGCACCGCGGTCAGGCACACCGCGGTGAGCGTCATCGGAATCGCCCGCGGGCCGCGCTTTTGCAGCGGCTCGCGCACCGTGACGTACAGCAGCCCCCACTCGGCGCGGGCCCAGCGGGCGACCCCGCTCATCCGGTGGACCTCATCGGCGCGTGTCCAGGTGTCTGCGGTGCAGCCACCCGGGCAGTCCGGGCGCCTCCAGGAAACCCTCCGCGTGCGCCGAGGCCAGGCCGATGCGCGGCAGGTCCGCGCTCTTCTCGAAGAGCAGGAACCGGGGTTCCCAGATGGGCCGGTACTTGGCGTTGGCACGGTACAGGGACTCGATCTGCCACCAGCGCGAGAAGAAGCTGAGCAGGGAGCGCCACAGCCGCAGCACCGGGCCCGCGCCGAGCCGTGCGCCGCGTTCGAAGACGGACCGGAACATCGCGAAGTTGAGGGACACCTGAGTGATCCCGATCTCCCCGGCCCTGCGCAGCAGTTCGATGACCATGAACTCCACCAGCCCGTTGTCGGCGTCCCGGTCCCGCCGCATGAGGTCGAGCGAGAGCCCGTGCGGCCCCCAGGGCACGAACGACAGCAGGGCCTTCAACTCGCCGTCGGCATCGGTGCATTCGAGCATCACACAGCGCCCGTCCGCCGGGTCCCCGAGCCGTCCGAGGGCCATGCTGAACCCGCGTTCGGTGGCGCCGTCCCGCCAGTCGTCCGCGCGCCGCACCAGATACGTCATCTCGTCGGCCGGGATCTCCTCGTGCCGCCGCACACGCACCGCGTACCCGGCCCGCCCGACCCGGTTGTAGGCCTGCCGGACGGTGCGCATCGCCCGGCCCTCCAACGTGAAGTCGGCCACCTCCACGATCGCCTCGTCGCCGAGTTCCAGGGCGTCGAGGCCGTGCCGGGCGTACACGGTCCCCGCCTCCTCGCCGGCGCCCATCACGGCCGGGATCCAGCCGTGCGCCCGTGCCTGGGCCAGCCATGGCACGATCGCCCCGGGCCACGCCTCCGGATCGCCGAGCGGATCCCCGGAGGCCAGCGACACCCCGCCCACGACCCGGTACGCCACCGCCGCCTTCCCGGTCGGCGACCACACCACGCTCTTCTCCCGGCGCAGCGCGAAGTAGCCGAGCGAGTCCCGTTCGCCGTACCCGTCGAGCAGCACCCGCAGCCGCTTCTCGTCGTCCCCGGTGAGCGGGTCGACGGCGCGCCGGGAGCGGAAGGCGGCGTAGAACACGGCCAGCACGAGGGCGGTGCTCAGCACGTTGATGACGACGTTGACCCAGTTGGGCGTCGAGATCCCGGGGAAGTACGACTCGTCGGCGGCGACCGAGACCAGCCGCAGCGTGCCGTAGTGCCAGCGCTCCGGGAACGTGGAACGCCCCGCGTCCGGCGCCCGGTTGGTGACCGTCACGAGCAGCGCCGCCAGCAGCGACGCGGCCAGCCCGCCGCCGACCGCGACGCCGGCGGCGAGCCGGGGGTTGGACCGGTCGCCCTTGGCGTAGAACTCGCGGCGTCCGACGAGCAGCGCGGCGACGAACCCGGCGGTCAGCACGAGGGAGATCCAGTTCTGCGCGTACTGCCGGATCTCCGGGAAGGACATGGCGAACGCGAACAGGGCGAGGAACGCTCCGCTGAGCACCAGGTTGAGGATCCACGCGGCACGCTTGCGGCGCCGCATGGTGATCGCCAGGAAGGCGGTGAACAGGCCCGAGGCGAAGCCCGCCGTCAGCAGGTACGGCGTGAAGTAGTTCTCCTGGTTGTGGCGGCGTACGTCCTGCCCGAGGGAGACCCACACCGCGCTGAGGAAGTTGACGAAGGCGACGGCCCGCAGGTACCAGACGGCGAAGGCGGCGGCCCGCGCCGAGGCCGTGCCGCCCGGCCGGTCACCCGACCGCCCCGGGCCGGTGTCCTGCTCCACGGCAATTCGGGCATCTCCCATGAGGAAGGATCATATGTCCGAGACCCCGACGAACCCCTCACACCCGCCCACACCCGCCCACACCCGCACTCGACCGTTGCTGTCGCTGTCGCTGCCATCCGGCCTCCGTCCGCGCCGGAGACGGGCCGACCGCCGCACGTTGTCTCCGGGCGCGGGCGGCCGTGTCACGGTCGACGACGCCGGGCGGCCTCGTCGCGGTCGACGACCCGGAGCGGACCGCGCGCCGCGTCAATGAGCCGGAGCGGATCGCGCGCCGCGTCAATGAGCCGGAGTGGATCGCGCGCCGCGTCAATGAGCCGGAGTGGATCGCGCGCCGCGTCAATGAGCCGGAGCCCGACAGTCGGGCTCGTATCCCCACCCGAGGACGACAGCCCGCCGGTCCACAACCTGCGGCACACGTGGGTCTGCTTCCGTGCGGGTCTGTTTTTGTGCGGGTCCGGTTTTGCGCCCGGTCCGGTCCCGCGGGTCTGCTTTCGCGTCCGTCCGGTCCTGTCCCGTCCGGTCCTGTCCCGTGCCGGTCCTGTCCCGTGCCGGTCCTGTCCCGCGCCGGTCTGCTTCCGCGCCCGTGCCGGTCCGCGCCCGTGCCGGTCCGGTCCCGTGCCGGTCCGGTCCCGTGCCGGTCCGGTGTCCCTTTTGTTCTGCTGGAGTCCGCTCTTCCTCGGCGGGCGGGCCCGGTGGTGCGGGGTCTGCGTCAGCGCGGTGCTGCCGCTGGGCTCTGCCTTTCGTCGGCGCCGGATTCCGGCCAGGTGTCAGTCGTCCGTCGCGGTCTGCTGCTGCTCCGGCTGGTCCCCATCGGGCTGCTCCGGCTCGCTCGCCGGCTTCTCGGGGAGTTCCGCGGCCAGCGCTGCCGCCGCCTGGACCAGGGGCAGGGCCAGCAGCGCCCCCGCCCCCTCGCCGACCTTGACCCCCTGCTTCAGCAGCGGTTCCAGTGCCATCCGGTCCAGCGCCTTCGCCTGCCCCGGCTCCCCGCTGTCGTGCCCGGCCAGCCACCAGTCCGGCGCCCGGAAGGCGATCCGCTGCCCGACCAGCGCGCACGCGGCCGCCACGACCCCGTCCAGGATCACCGGCAGCTTCCGCACCGCGCACTGCAACAGGAACCCGGTCATCGCCGCGAGATCGGCCCCGCCCACGGTCGCCAGCAGCTGCAACTGGTCCCCGAGCACCGGCCGCGCACGCCGCAGCGCGTCCCGGATCGCGGCGCACTTGCGCATCCAGGCGAGGTCGTCGATGGGCCGGCCGCCCCGCCCGGTCACCACGGACGCGTCGGTCCCGCACAGCGCGGCGACGAGCACGGCCGCCGCGGTGGTCCCGCCCACGCTCACATCGCCGAGCACCGCCAGGTCCGTACCGGAGTCGGCTTCCTCGTCGGCCACCGCGATCCCCGCGCGGAAGGCGGCCTCGGCCTCCTCCAGGGTCAGCGCGTCCTCGATGTCGATCCGGCCGCTGCCGCGCCGCACCCGGTACCGTACGACGTCCTTCGGGAAGGCGTCCGGCACGCAGTCCAGCGCCATGTCCACCACCCGCACCGGCACCCCGAGCCGGCGGGCGAGCACCGACACGGGGCTGCCGCCCTCCAGGACCGCGCGCACCAGTTCCCCGGCGCTGCCCGCGGGGCGCGCGGAGACCCCGAGCCCGGCGATTCCGTGGTCCCCGGCGAAGAGAACGACCCGCGGCCGTTCGACCGGCCGTACCGGTACGGCGCCCTGCGCGGCGGACAGCCACTCACCCAGGTCGTCGAGGCGCCCCAGGGACCCGGGCGGCACGATCAGACGTTCCCGGCGGGCCTCTGCGTCACGGCGCACACCGCCGTCCGGGCGCTCGATCAGATCCGTGAAGTCGTCGAGATTCAGCGAGCTCATTCGCCGAACAGTACCGGCACCGAACGAACGGTTCCGCGTCGGTTCCGCGCCACGTCGATACCGCATCCGCGCAGCGTCTTTGCACCCAAGATCGCTATCCCATACGTTCCGTTTTGCAGCGGATTGTCGTACAGGGAGGCGCGCATGCAGCCGGAGCCGTCCACGCAGCCCGAGCCACCCGCCCCGGCGGAACCGGCGACACCGAGAAAACCGGCGCCCCCAACGGAACCGACCACAACCACCGTGCCTCCCGCGCAAGCCGGCCCTCCCGCGCAAGCCGGCCCTCCCGCGCAAGCCGGCCCTCCCGCGCAAGCCGGCCCTCCCGCGCAAGCCGGCCCTCCCGCGCAAGCCGGCCCTCCCGCGCAGGCCGGGTCTCCCGTGCATGCCGGCCCTCCCGTGTGCACCGAGCCTTCTGCGCACACCGGGCCTCGGGTGCACGCCGGGCCTTCCGTGCATGTCGAGCCTTCTGCGCAGACTGAGCCTCGGGTGCACGCCGAGCCTTCTGTGCAGGCCGGGTCCCCGGTGCAGGTCGGTCCTTCCACGCAGACCGGGCCTCGCGCGCACGCCGGGCCTCGCGAGCACGCGGGGTCTCCCGTGCAAGCCGGGTCTCCGGCGCAGGCCGGGCCTCCCGCGCGAACCGATCCCCCCATGTCTCCGCCGGAGCCCGTGTCTCCGCCGGAGCCTGCGCCTGCCCCCGCGCTGGAGCCTGCGCCTGCCCCCGCGCCTGCGCCTACCCCCGCGCTGGAGCCTGCGCCTGCCCCCGCGCCGGAGTCCGCCCCCGCCTCGGAGGCGCTCGGGTTCCGCGTCGCCGCGCCCTTTCATGATCCGCGTCGGCCGGACTGTCCCTGGTGCGGGTCGCGGCGGCTGCGTACCCGGCTTCGCGCGCCCGACCTGCGCCACCGCGCCCCGGGCGTCTTCGTCGTCGAGGAGTGTCACGACTGCGCCCACGCCTTCCAGAACCCGCGCCTGACCCCGCAGGGACTGGCCTTCCACCAGCGGGAGTTCGACGACGCGCACGTGCGGCCGCTCGTGGACCGTGTGCACTCGGCCCGCCGGCACCGCGCCGCGGCCCAGGCGCTGCTTCGCTGCCCCGGCTTCCCCGAACCCGAGAGCTGGCTGGACGTCGGCACCGGCCACGCCCGCTTCCCGGAAGCCGCCCGCGACCTGTTCCCCTACACGGCGTTCGACGGCCTCGACACCACCCCGCGGGTGCTCCGGGCCCGCGCGGCGGGCCGGATCGAGGAGGCGTACGTCGGCAGGCTGGCCGATCCCCGCCTCACCGATCGCCTGCGCGCCCGCTACGACGTGGTCAGCATGTTCCACCACCTGGAGCACGCGCCCGACCCGCGCGACGAACTCCGAGCCGCCCTGACCGTCCTGCGCCCCGGCGGCCACCTCGTCCTCGAAGTCCCGGACCCGGCCAGCGCGTTCGCCACCCTGCTCGGCAAGTGGTGGCTCCCGCACGGCCAGCCCCGCCACACCCACCTGGTGCCGCTGAACAACCTCCGTGCGGAACTTCAGGCCCGGGGCTGCGCGATCGTCGCGACCGACCGCCGCGCCGCGCACACCCCCTACGACCTGTCCGCCGCCCTGACCCTCGCCCTCGCCAACACCCTGCCCGCACGCCTGCTCCGGGCCACCGCCCCGCTGGTGGCCGCGGCGACCGCCCTGGACCGCGGCCTGGCCCCGCTGCTGCGCCGCACCCGCTTCTCGAACGCGTACCGCGTCATCGCCCGCAAGGAGACCGGCTGACCGGGCCGCGCACCCGGCGTCAGCCGCGCAGCACCAGCGCCTGGCCGGCCACCACCAGCAGCACCTGCTCACACTCGCCCGCGAACGCCGCGTTCAACCGGCCCAGTTCGTCCCGGTAGCGGCGCCCGGACGCGGTCGCGGGCACGATCCCGGACCCCACCTCGTTGGACACGACGACGAGCGTGCGCCGCGTGGCCCGCACCGCCGCCGTCAACTCCCGTACCCGCTCCCGCAGGGCCCGCTCCCCGCCGGACGCCCACTCGGCGTCGTCCCACGCCCCGACCGCGTCCATCGCGTCGGTCAGCCACAGCGACAGGCAGTCGATCAGCAGCGGCGGGCCGTCCTTCGCGAGCAGCGGTACGAGATCGCAGGTCTCCGCCGTACGCCAGGACCCGGGGCGCCGCTCCCGGTGCGCCGCCACCCGGGCGGCCCACTCGGTGTCCCCGCTGCGGGAGCCGCCCGTGGCCACGTACAGCACGTCCGGGAAGGACTCCAGCCGCCGCTCGGCCTCCACCGACTTCCCGGAGCGCGCCCCGCCCAGGACCAGCGTCCGGCGCGGCACACCCGGCCCGGCCGGCCCCGCCGGCACATCCTCGGTTGCCCCCACCGTCAGCGTCGTCCCGTCCGGCACCGCGCGGGCGCCCGCCGCGGCCAGTCGCCGACGCGCCTCGGCGCCCGGCGGCACGTCGTGGTCCAGGTGCACGGCGACCACATCCGTCGTCGGTCCGGCCGCGCCCACCGCGCGCAGCCTGGCCAGTGCGTCCGGCCGCCCCACGACATCCGCGAGCACCAGGTCGTACGCCCCGGCGGACTCCGCGCCCCGCGTGAGCCCCGCCGGGGCACTGCCCGGCGGCAGATACAGCAGCCGCTGCCCGCCCGGCCCGGTCACCGCGTACCCGGTGCCGCCCGCGTCCATCGCCAGCGCCCGTACTCGATGCCCCGTCAGCAGCGTCAACTCCCGTCCGTCCGGCACCCGTACGGGCTGCGGCAGCCCGGCCGGCACCTCCACCGGGGGCCCGTCGTGCGGATGCGACAGCAGGACCTGCCGTACGCCGTCCAGCGCATGCCCCGCCCGCGCGGCGGCCAACACCATGCCCGGCGTCAGGTCGAGCAGCAGCACGCCGTCCACGAGCACCGCGGTGGCCGCCCGCGCGTCACCGCCGAGCGCCGTCGCACACGCCGCGCAGGGACAGTCGGGGCGGGGCAGCCCCGCCGGGGCTCCGGTACCGAGCACAGTCACTTCCACGGACCGATTTTCACCTGTCGCCGCAGGTCTCGCGCATCCGACTAGGCTGCGGGCAGGAGCCGGACCAGGATCCGGCTCTCGCTCTGCTCTGCATGTGCTGACATCAGGAGGCGTACATGGCGGCATGGACGTGGCGGTTCGAGAAGGCCGACGGGACGGAGGTCCAGCCGGCGGTGCAGCCCGAGGAGTTCACCACGCAGGGTGATGCCGAGTCCTGGATCGGGGAGCACTGGAAGGACCTGCTCGCGGGCGGCGCCGACCAGGTGTGGCTGTTCGAGGACGGCACGGAGATCTACGGGCCGATGAGCCTGCACGCCGCCGACGCGTAGCCGGCCCCGGCCGAGGGTGGCCGCCCGGGCGGCCACCCCGTACGCACCGCTCACCCGGCGTCCCGGTCCCGGTTCTGCTCTCTGCTCGCGCAGCGTCGCAGTGTCACGGTCCCGGTTTCGCTCACTGCTCGCCCAGTGTCACGTTCACCGTCTGCTCGGTGCCGTCGCGGGTGAACGTCACCGTCGTCCGCTGCCCCGGCCGGTTCGCCGCCAGCGCCTCGGAGAGCGAGGTGATCGTGGTGATGACGGTGCCGCCGAGCCGGGTGATGACGTCCCCCGTCCGGATGCCCGCCTTGTCGGCTGCGCCCCCACTGGTCACCTCGGCCACGGCGACCCCGGCGGGCTGGAAGGAGTCGTCGACGACGTCCCGCGCGGTGATGCCGAGCGCCGCCCGCCCCGAGTCGGTGACCCGGCCCTGCTTGACGATCTGGCCGGCGACCGTCTTCACCATCGACGCCGGGATGGCGAACCCGATGCCGGGCGCCGCGCTGCCCCCGAGGGCGGGGTCGGCGGCGGCGAGCGTCGGAATGCCGATGACCTGCCCGTCGAGGTTGACCAGCGCGCCCCCGCTGTTGCCCGGGTTGATCGCCGCCGACGTCTGCACCATGTTCGCGATGGTGGCCCCCGTGCCGCCGCCCGAACCGCCCTCGCTGACGGTCCGTCCGGTCGCCGACACGATGCCCTGCGTCACGCTGGACGACAGCCCGAGCGGCGAGCCCATGGCGAGCACGATCTGCCCGACCTCCACCTTTTCGGAATCCCCGAGCCGCGCCGCCCGCAGCCCTTCGGGTACCTGGTCCAGCTTGACGACCGCGAGGTCCTGCTCGGGGTAGGAGTAGACGAGCCGGGCGGTCAGCGGTGACTCGCTGTTGGCGATGGTCACCCGGAAGGTCTTCTCGGTGCCCACCACGTGCGCGTTGGTGACGATGTGCCCGTTGTCGTCGTACACCACCCCCGACCCCAGGTCCCGGCTGCCCCGGATCTGCACCACCGACGGCAGTACGTCCTTGATCACCCGCTGGTAGTCGCTCTGCAGGCTGTCGCCGTTCAGCGGAACCGCCGCCGGTGCGGTGGTCGCGGCCTGCTCGGCCTGCGGATCGGAGTCGGTGCACCCGGTGACGAGCACGGCGGAACAGACGAGCGCGGCGAGGAGGGCGACGGCCCGCGAGGCAGGGGTACGGGAAGCGTCCATGCCCCGAGTCTCACCGCGAGCCGAACCCCCGGGCCTGCGGAGAGCGGCCGAACGGGGTGGGCCGTCGCCGGGTCGGCCCCCGCACGCCGCCACCGGGCGCCACGGCTGGTCGCGCCGTTTCCCGCGCCCCTGGGTGGGCTGACCCCGGCGCGTGATGGTGAAGTGCCGTTGCTCTGTGGGGCTTTGGCGCTGTGGGCGACGGGCCGGGTGGGGGTGCGGGCGTGTGGGCTGTGCGGGTGTGTCGTGGCTGGCCGCGCAGTTTCCCGCGCCCCTGGGTCGGCTGGTGCCTGGCGCGTGGTGGTGAAGTGTCGTTGGCTTGTGGGGTTTGGCGCTGTGGGCGACGGGCCGGGTGGGGGTGCGGGCGTGTGGGCTGTGCGGGTGTGTCGTGGCTGGTCGCGCCGTTTCCCGCGCCCCTGGGTCGGCTGGTGCCTGGCGCGTGTTCGCAGAGGCCCGTTGGCTGTGGGGGATGGGCGTCGTGGGGCGGATCGTCGGGTGGGACCGTCAGCCTCGTACGCCGCACAGGTGCAGCAGTGCCGCCACCCCGCGGTACGGGTCCGTCCGTCCGGCCCGCTCCTCGACGGCGAGCATCGCTCCCGGAACCGTCGCTCCCGGAACCGTCGCTCCCGGAACCGTCGCCCCCGGGACCGCACCCAGGACCGCCGCCCCCGGAACTGCCGAACCGGGAACCGCCCCCGGAACCGTCGCTCCCGGAACCGTCGCCCCCGGGACCGCACCCAGGACCGCCGCCCCCGGAACTGCCGCACCGGGAACCGCCCCCGGAACCGTCGCTCCCGGAACCGCTCCCGGAACCGCCGCCCCCTGAACCGCACCCGGGCCCGCCGTCCCCGGTACCGTCGCCCCCTGAACCGCTTCCGGGGCCGTGTCCGCCCTGGGGGGCGCGTCCGTGTCCGTCGCCGTGTCGATGAAGACCCCGACCCCGTACCAGGCGTGCAGCGGCGCCCCGATCCCGGCCAGCGTCGCCGTCAGCGCGGTCAGCCGGTTCGCCCGTACCTCCGGGCCCGGCCGGTCCGCGGTCCCCGTGTCCGCGTCCACGCGGGACGGCGGCCGGGGGGTGGCGTCGAGCGCGGCGAGCGCCGCCGCCCAGTCCCCGGCGAGCCCCGGCCGCATCGCCGGCGCGTCCCCGTTGCGCACCACCAGCGACAGCAGACCGCCCGGCGCGAGCATCCGGGCCAGCCCCGCCAGCAGCGGGTCCGGCTCCGCGACATGCATCAGCACCTCGTGGCACAGCACCACGTCGAAGCTGCCCGGCAGGAAGTGCACCCCCGTGTCCCGGCCGTCCCCCTGCACGATCCGCAGCCGCTCCCGGATCCCCTCGGGCTCCGCGGTCAGCGTCCTACGGGCCATCGAGATCATCGCCGGTTCCTGCTCGACACCGGTCACCTGATGACCGGCGCGGGCCAGCCGCAGCGCCCGCGCGCCCCGCCCCATCCCCACGTCGAGCACCCGCAGCCGCTGTCCGACCGGGAACCGCCCGACTATCTGCTCGTCGAGCTGGCGGGCCACCAGCTCCTGCCGTACGACATCACACGGCCCGACCGAGCCCGGCCGGGCCTGCGCCGCGCCCTCGGGGAAAGAAGCTGCGCTCAGGGCCGCTCTCCACGCTTGACCTGGGGCTTCGGCAGCCGCAGCCGGCGCATCTGGAGGGAACGCATCAGCGCGTAGGCGACGGCGCCCTTGCGGTTCTGGTCGGTGAAGCGCTCACCGAGCCGCTTGCGCAGCCGGAAGCCGCTGAGCAGCGAGTCGAGCACGATCAGCACGATCACGACCAGCCACAGCAGCAGCGCGATGTTCTGCAGCGCGGGCACCCGCACCACGCTCAGCACCAGGATCACCACGGCCAGCGGCAGGAAGAACTCCGCGATGTTGAAACGCGAGTCCACCCAGTCCCGTGCGAACTTGCGGACCGGACCCTTGTCCCGGGCCGGCAGATAGCGCTCGTCGCCGCCGGCCAGCGCCTGACGCTGCCGCTCCATCTGGGCACGGCGCTCCTCGCGCTGCCGCTTGGCGGCGTCCTTGCGCGTCATCGACGTATTGGCGACGCTGCGGCGCTGGGACTGCGCCTCACTCCGTTTCGGAGTGGGGCGGCCCTTGGGGGCCTGCGGGTCGCGGGGCTGCTTGGAGCCGGTCACCGTCGCCTTGTCGGCGGACGGGGCCTTCTCTTCCTTCGCACGGCTACGGAACACGAAACCCAAGGGTACGGGGTGGTGAGGCGTGGACCCCAGCCAGGCGGGGAACGATCCGGCAACACCAGTCGTCTGTAAGGGGACAGAGGGGACGTTGCGCACGGTTCATCCGGCGGTCACCCGGGAGCCCACCAGGGGGGCCACCTACTCCCTACGCCGGACCGGGAGCGTACGCAGTCGTCCTTGGGGATGAGCGCATCCGTCCCCGAACAGTGCGGTAATGGAGGCAGGGCCCGTACTGTGGGTTCTGTCGCAGATCGGTGAGCTGGAGTCCGTCAGAAGGGGGCGCGCGAAGCCCATGAGCGGTGTCATGAAGCGTATGGGGATGATCTTCCGCGCGAAGGCGAACAAGGCCCTTGACCGGGCCGAGGACCCGCGCGAAACCCTCGATTACTCGTACCAGAAGCAGCTGGAGCTGCTCCAGAAGGTCCGCCGTGGCGTCGCCGACGTGGCGACCTCACGCAAGCGCCTGGAACTCCAGCTGAACCAGTTGCAGCAGCAGTCCTCCAAGCTGGAGGACCAGGGGCGCAAGGCGCTCGCGCTGGGCCGTGAGGACCTGGCCCGCGAGGCGCTGTCCCGCCGCGCGGCGCTCCAGCAGCAGGTGACGGACCTTGAGACGCAGCACTCGACGCTCCAGGGCGAGGAGGAGAAGCTCACCCTGGCCGCGCAGCGCCTCCAGGCCAAGGTCGACGCCTTCCGCACCAAGAAGGAGACGATCAAGGCGACGTACACCGCGGCTCAGGCCCAGACCCGGATCGGCGAGGCCTTCACCGGTATCTCCGAGGAGATGGGCGACGTCGGCCTGGCCATCCAGCGCGCCGAGGACAAGACCGCCCAGCTCCAGGCGCGGGCCGGCGCCATCGACGAACTGCTGGCCTCCGGCGCCCTGGACGACCCCTCCGGCATGGCCAAGGACGACATCCAGGCCGAGCTGGACCGCCTCTCCGGTGGTACGGATGTGGAGCTGGAACTCCAGCGCATGAAGGCGGAGCTGGCCTCGGGCTCGCCCCAGCAGGCGATCGAGGGCGGCACGGGCCAGCAGCAGCAGTCCCAGCAGCAGCCGCAGGACACTCCGCGCTTCGACAAGCAGTAGGGAAGCAGTAGAGCCGACGGTCTGGAGAGCGAGATGGCGGACATGATCGTACGGATCATGGGGGAGGGACAGGTGAGGCTGGCGGACCGCCACCTCGCCGAGCTGAACAAGCTGGACGACGAACTCCTGGCCGAGATGGAGAACGGCGACGGCCCCGGCTTCCGCCGCACCCTCCAGGCCCTCCTCGCCAGGGTCCGCTACCTGGGCGAACCGGTACCCGACGACTCCCTGAAACCGTCCGACCTCATCCTCCCGTCCCCCGACGCAACCCTGGAACAGGTCCGCGACCTCCTAAAAACCAACGGCCTGATCCCAGGCTGACCCCACCCCCTCCACGCCAAAGCCCTGGCCGCAGCCCCCTGGGGCCGCGGGGAACTGCGCACCAAGCCACTACGCACCCCACCCCGCAACCCCGACGGCGCAGGCGCCCCCATCCCCGTGACCTCTGTGTCAATGGGCCGGGGGGCAGCCCCTGGGGGCGCGGGGAACTGCGCGCCAAGCCACGACGCACCCCGCACAGCCCCTCACACGGCAACCCCGATGGCGCAGGCGCCCCCACCCCCGTGACCTCTGTGTCAATGGGCTGGGCCCAACCCACCCAGGGGCGCGGGGAACTGCGCGCCAAGCCACCACGCACCCGCACAGCCCCCCACCCCGCAACCCCGACGGCGCAGGCGCCCCCACCCCCATGACCCTGTATCCATGGGCCGGGCCCAGCCCACCCAGGGGCGCGGGGAACTGCGCGCCAAGCCACCACGCACCCGCACAGCCCCCCACCCCGCAACCCCGACGGCGCAGGCATCCCCATCCCCACCCCCGTCCGACTGCGGTCACGCCCCAGCCGCAGCCCACCCAGGGGCGCGAGGAACCGCGCACCCCGCCAAAGCCCCGCAGGCCCCCGTACGCTGCATCCCGTGAGCAGACTGCAACGCGCCCGGTGCCGGCTCACGGCGCACCCCTTCGCGCTGGACACGGCCATCGCGGCGGGCGCACTGGTGTGCATGGTGATCGGTTCCTTCGTCGCCCCCGAAGGAGAGCACGGCGTCAGCTGGGGCGTACGCACCCCCGACCCGCTCAGCCTCGTCCTGATGACCCTCGGCGCCGCCGCCCTCGTCTTCCGACGCAGCACCCCCAAGGCCGTCCTCGCCGTCACCGGCACCGCCTCCCTCGTCGAGAGCGTCACCGGAGTTCCGCGCGCCCCGGTCGCGATGTGCGCCGTCATCGCGCTGTACACGGTCGCCGCGACCACCGACCGTGCCACCACCTGGCGCGTCGGCCTGCTCACCATGACCGTACTGACGGGCGCGGCCATGCTGGCCGGCCCCCTGCCCTGGTACGCCCAGGAGAACCTGGCGATCATCGCCTGGACCGGCACCGGCGCCACCGCGGGCGACGCGGTCCGCAGCCGCCGTGCCGTGGTCCGGGCCATCCGGGAACGCGCCGATCGGGCCGAACGCACCCGGGAGGAGGAGGCACGGCGCCGGGTCGCCGAGGAACGCCTGCGCATCGCCCGCGATCTGCATGACGTCGTCGCCCATCACATCGCCCTGGTCAATGTGCAGGCCGGGGTCGCGGCCCATGTCATGGACAAGCGCCCGGACCAGGCGAAGGAGGCCCTCGCCCATGTGCGGGAGGCCAGCCGGTCCGCGCTCAACGAACTCCGCGCCACCGTCGGCCTGCTGCGCCAGACCGGCGACCCCAAGGCCCCCACGGAACCCGCCCCCGGCCTCAGCCGCCTCGATGAACTCGCCGGTACCTTCCGCAACGCGGGCCTCCCGGTCGAGGTCGCCCACGCCGACCAGGGCGAGGAACTGCCCGCCGCCGTCGACCTGGCCGCCTACCGGATCATCCAGGAGGCCCTGACGAACGTGCAGAAGCACGCGGGCCCGGACGCCAGGGCCGAGGTCAGCGTCGTACGGGTGGGCCCGCTCGTCGAGGTGACCGTCCTCGATGACGGCACGGCCGTGAACGGTGCCACGGCCGGCGGCGGGCACGGGCTGCTCGGCATGCGGGAGCGGGTCACCGCCCTCGGCGGCAGCCTCACCACCGGTCCCCGGTACGGCGGCGGCTTCCGCGTCCATGCGATCCTGCCCGTCAAGACCCGCACCACCGCCACGGGGGAGCCCGCATGACGATCCGTGTCCTGCTCGCCGACGACCAGGCACTGCTGCGCAGCGCCTTCCGCGTGCTGGTCGACTCCGAGCCCGACATGGAGGTGGTGGGGGAGGCGTCCGACGGCGCGGAAGCGGTGCGGCTGACCCGGGAGCAGCGGACGGACGTCGTCCTCATGGACATCCGGATGCCCGGCACCGACGGACTTCAGGCCACCCGTCTGATCAGCGCCGATCCCACCCTGGCCCATGTCCGCGTGGTCATCCTGACCACCTTCGAGGTCGATGACTACGTGGTGCAGGCGCTGCGCGCGGGCGCCTCCGGTTTCCTCGGCAAGGGCTCCGAACCGGAGGAACTCCTCGCCGCGATCCGCGTCGCGGCCGGCGGCGAGGCGCTGCTGTCCCCGACGGCCACCAAGGGCCTGATCGCCCGCTTCCTCGCCCAGGGCGACGCGGCAAACGACGGCCGCGACCCCGCACACTCCGACCGGCTGGACGCGCTCACCGGACGGGAGCGCGAGGTCCTGGTCCAGGTCGCCGGCGGCCACTCCAACGACGAGATAGCCGAGCGCCTCGAGGTCAGTCCGCTGACCGTGAAGACCCATGTGAACCGGGCCATGGCCAAGCTCGGTGCGCGGGACCGCGCCCAGCTGGTGGTCATCGCCTACGAGTCGGGGCTGGTACGTCCAAGGATGGACTGACCTACACCCGGGCGTACTGCGGCCGGAGTAGGAACCGGATAAGGAAATGGACCTGGGGGCGACGGATCCGCCCTCGCGCATGGACCAGGGTGGTGTTGTGGGCGCTCACACGCCCTTGCCGCTCACAGAAGAGAGACCCTGACCCATGTCCTGGCTGTCCAGATTCAGCCTCGCGCAACGGGCCCTGATCGGGCTGATGTCCATCATCGCGATCGTCTTCGGGGCGATCGCGATACCTCAGATCAAGCAGCAGCTGCTGCCCACCATCGAGCTGCCGATGGTGTCGGTCCTCGCGCCCTACCAGGGCGCGTCCCCCGACGTCGTCGAGAAGCAGGTCGTCGAACCCCTCGAAGACAACCTCGAAGCCGTCGACGGCATCACCGGCGTCACCTCCACGGCCGGCGAGGGCAACGCCGTGATCATGGCGTCCTTCGACTACAGCAACGACACCAAGCAGCTCGTCACCGATGTCCAGCAGGCCGTCAACCGGGCCCGCCCCCAGCTCCCGGACGGCGTCGACCCGCAGGTCATCTCCGGGTCCACGGACGACATCCCGACCGTGGTGCTCGCCGTCACCTCGGACAAGGACCAGCAGGCCCTCGCCGACCAGCTCGACAAGACGGTCGTCCCGGACCTGAAGGACATCGACGGCGTCGGCCGGGTCCAGGTCGACGGCGTACGGGACGTCCAGGTCACCGTGACCCCCGACGACGCGAAGCTGGCCAAGGCGGGCCTCACCCCCGCCGCCCTCGTCCCGGCGCTCCAGGCGGGCGGCGCCACCGTCCCGGCCGGCTCCTTCGACGAGGGCGGCGCCAACCGCACCGTCCAGGTCGGCGGCGGCCTCACCTCGCTCGCGCAGATCCGGGACCTGAGGGTCACCGGTGAGGGCGGCGGCAAGCCGGTCCGCCTCGGCGATGTGGCCACGGTCAAGGAGCAGCAGGCCCCGGCCGAGTCCATCACCCGTACCGACGGCCGGCCGAGCCTCGCCGTGAACGTCACCATGGACCACGACGGCAGTGCGGTCTCCATCTCGAACGCGGTCAAGGACAAGCTGCCCGGGCTGCGCAAGGACCTCGGTTCCGGTACGGACATCACGGTCGTCAGCGACCAGGGCCCGGCGGTCTCGAAGTCCATCAAGGGCCTGACCACCGAGGGCGCCCTGGGCCTGCTCTTCGCGGTCCTCGTCATCCTGGTCTTCCTGGCGTCGGTGCGCTCGACGCTGGTGACGGCGGTGAGCATCCCGCTCTCGGTCGTCCTCGCCCTGATCGTCCTGTGGACGCGCGACCTGTCCCTGAACATGCTCACGCTGGGCGCGCTGACCATCGCGATCGGCCGGGTCGTCGACGACTCGATCGTCGTCCTGGAGAACATCAAGCGGCACCTCGGCTACGGCGAGGAGCGCCAGGCGGCGATCCTGGGCGCCGTCCGCGAGGTGGCCGGCGCGGTCACCTCCTCCACCCTCACCACGGTCGCCGTCTTCCTGCCGATCGGCCTGGTCGGTGGCATGGTGGGCGCCCTGTTCGGCTCGTTCAGCCTCACCGTGACGGCCGCGCTGCTGGCGTCCCTGCTGGTGTCGCTGACGGTCGTCCCGGTCCTGTCGTACTGGTTCCTGCGCGCGCCGAAGGGCACCCCCGAGGACGCGGAGCAGGCCCGCAGGCAGGCCGAGGAGAAGGAGGCGAACAGCCGCCTCCAGCGCATCTACGTCCCGGTGCTGCGGTTCGCCACCCGCCGCCGCTTCACCAGCGTCGTGATCGCCGTGGTGGTGCTGCTCGCCACCTTCGGCATGGCCCCGCTGCTGAAGACGAACTTCTTCGACCAGGGCGAGCAGCAGGTCCTCAGCATCAAGCAGGAGCTGAAGCCCGGCACCAGCCTGGCGGCCACCGACGAGCAGGCCCGCCGGGTGGAGAAGCTGCTCGGCGACACCAAGGGCGTCAAGGACTACCAGGTCACCATCGGTTCGTCCGGCTTCATGGCGGCCTTCGGCGGCGGCACCGACACCAACCAGGCGTCGTACCAGGTGATGCTGGAGGACTCCGCGTCCTACGACGATGTGCAGACGCACATCGAGGACGGGCTGGCCGAGCTGAAGGGCATCGGCACCACCACGGTCTCCGCCGGTGACGGCTTCGGCAGCCAGGACCTGAGCGTCGTCGTGAAGGCGGCCGACGGGGACGTGCTGGACACGGCGGCGGAGCAGGTACGCAAGACCGTGGCCGGGCTCGACCATGTCACCGATGTGACCAGCGACCTGGCGCAGAGCGTGCCGCGCATCTCGGTCAAGGCGAACGCGAAGGCGGCCGCGGCGGGCTTCAACGACCAGACGCTGGGCGCCGCGGTGGCCCAGGCGGTCAAGGGCACGACGGCCGGGAAGGCGACCCTGGACGACACCGAACGCGACATCGTGGTCAGGTCGGCCGAGCCGGCCGAGACGCTGGCGCAGCTGCGCGCGCTGAACCTGGGCGCGGTCAAGCTCGGCGACATCGCGGCGGTGCAGCTGGTGGACGGACCGGTGTCGATGACCCGGATCGACGGCCAGCGCGCGGCGACCATCACCGCGCGGCCGACGGGTGACAACACCGGTGCGGTGAGCACCAAGCTCCAGTCGAAGATCAACGCGCTGAAGCTCCCGGCGGGGGCGACGGCGGAGATCGGCGGCGTCAGCTCCGACCAGGACAGCGCGTTCAAGAACCTGGGCCTGGCGATGCTCGCGGCGATCGCGATCGTCTTCATGCTGCTGGTGGCGACGTTCCGGTCGCTGGCCCAGCCGCTGATCCTGCTGGTGTCCATCCCGTTCGCGGCGACCGGCGCGCTCGGTCTGCTCATCGTCACCGGTACGCCGATGGGCGTCCCCGCGATGATCGGCATGCTGATGCTGATCGGCATCGTGGTGACGAACGCGATCGTGTTGATCGACCTGATCAACCAGTACCGGCGCCAGGGGTACGGCGTCGTCGAGGCCGTGGTGGAGGGTGGCCGGCACCGGCTCCGCCCGATCCTGATGACGGCCCTGGCGACGATCTTCGCCCTGCTGCCGATGGCGCTCGGCGTCACCGGCGAGGGTGGCTTCATCGCCCAGCCGCTCGCGGTGGTGGTGATCGGTGGTCTGATCACATCGACGCTGCTGACGCTGCTGCTGGTCCCGACGCTGTACGCGATGCTCGAACTCCGCAAGGAGCGCCGCGCGAAGAAGCGCGCGGCAAAGCGGGCAGCACCAGAGGTACGGGAACCGGTGGGCGTCTAGACCCGCGGGGTACAGCGCCTCGATCGGGTGGGGACCAGCCGCCACGCCCGCGGCTGGTCCCCACCCACCCCCAACAAACGCCGAGCCCGGCCCCGCCCACCCCGGGGGTCCGGGCCTCGGCCCATTCTCAGCACACGCCAGGCCCAGCCCCCAGAGGCGCGGGGAACTGCGCGCCAAGCCCCAACACACCGTCACAGGCAACGCCACCGCACCCCCACGCCGCTCGGCCCCCACACCCAACGGCCCCTCGGCAAACACGCCCGAGGAGTCTGATGAAGATCTCGAATATGCGCCCGGCTTGCCCTGGTTCAACCCGATTGACATTTACCGGCGATCCGGGGTGAACCGGGTGTCGAAAGCAAGATTTTCAGGACACTCCGAGGCCCAGCCCCCCAGGGGCGCGGGGAACTGCGCGAAAAGCCCCAACGCACCCGCACAGGCCAAACCACCCGCACCCCCACGACACCCCGCCCCCACACCCAACGGCCCGTCTGCAAACACGCCCAGGGCCAGCCCCCCCAGGAGCGCGGGGAACTGCGCGAAAAGCCCCAACGCACCCGCACAGGAAAGACCACCGCACCCCCACGCCGCTCGGCCCCCCACCCAACGGCCTCTCGGTAAACACGCCCCAGGGCCAGCCCCCCCAGGGGCGCGGGGAACTGCGCGAAAAACCCCAACGCACCCGCACAGAACAGCCCCCCGCACCCCAGCCCCCGGCCAAGCCCTACGGCAGTGCCAGCATCCGCTCCAACGCCAGCCGCGCGCCCCGCTCAGTCTCCTCGTCGACCTCGATGCGGTTGACGAGGTTCCCCTCGGCGAGCGACTCCAGGGCCCACACGAGATGCGGCAGGTCGATGCGGTTCATGGTCGAGCAGAAGCACACCGTACGGTCCAGGAAGACAACCTCCTTGCCCTCCGGAGCGAAACGGTTCGCCAGCCGCCGCACCAGGTTCAGCTCCGTGCCGACGGCCCACTTGGACCCGGCGGGAGCGGCCTCAAGGGCCTTGATGATGTACTCGGTGGAGCCGACCTGATCCGCCGCGGCCACCACCTCGTGCCGGCACTCCGGGTGGACCAGCACATTGACCCCCGGTATCCGCTCCCGCACCTCGTTGACCGACTCCAGGCTGAAGCGGCCGTGCACGGAGCAGTGCCCCCGCCACAGGATCATCCGCGCGTCACGCAGTTCCTCCGCCGTCAGCCCGCCGTTCGGCTTGTGCGGGTTGTAGACGACGCAGTCCTCCAGGGACATGCCCAGCTCCCGCACCGCGGTGTTGCGGCCGAGGTGCTGGTCGGGCAGGAAGAGCACCTTCTCGCCCTGCTGGAAGGCCCACTCCAGGGCCCGCCGCGCGTTCGAGGACGTGCAGATCGTGCCGCCGTGCCGACCGGTGAACGCCTTGATGTCGGCGGAGGAGTTCATGTACGAGACGGGCACCACCCGCTCGGCGACCCCGGCCTCGGTGAGCACGTCCCAGCACTCCGCCACCTGTTCGGCGGTGGCCATGTCGGCCATCGAGCAGCCGGCGGCGAGGTCGGGCAGCACGACCTTCTGCCCGGCGTCGGTCAGGATGTCCGCGGACTCCGCCATGAAGTGCACACCGCAGAAGACGATGTACTCGGCTTCCGGGCGGGCCGCCGCGTCCCGGGCCAGCTTGAAGGAGTCGCCCGTGACGTCGGCGAACTGGATGACCTCGTCGCGCTGGTAGTGGTGGCCGAGCACGAAGACCTTGTCTCCGAGCTTCTCCTTGGCCACCCGTGCGCGCTCGACGAGATCGGGGTCGGAGGGCGAGGGCAGCTCGCCGGGACACTCGACGCCGCGTTCGCTCTTCGGGTCGGCCTCACGGCCGAGGAGCAGCAGGGCAAGCGGGCTCGGCTGTACGTCGAGATCCGTGGTCTGGGCGGTGGTCACGACACGCACCCTTTCTATTTTTCGTCAACCTGACGCTATCTATCATAACTGGTTCACGTCACTTTGACGATGGCGATAGCGTCCATGTGACGTGAATCCCGGCCGGGTCGCTCACGGGCCGCTGTCCGCGCGCACGGGCGTGTGCGAGCATGAATCCAGAGGAAAAAACGCGACAACGCGAATGCCCGGCCCGGAATGAATCCGCGGACCCGCCGGTTGCACTCGTCGGCAAGCAGTCTCCGTACAACCCGGGAGAGATGTAGATGTCCGTATCGGACGAGACCACCACCGTCACCGACGGCATCATCCTGACCGACGCCGCCGCGTCGAAGGTCAAGGCCCTGCTCGACCAGGAAGGCCGTGACGATCTCGCGCTGCGCGTGGCCGTCCAGCCCGGCGGCTGCTCGGGCCTGCGCTACCAGCTCTTCTTCGACGAGCGCTCCCTCGACGGGGACGTCGAGAAGGACTTCGGCGGGGTCAAGGTCGTCACCGACCGGATGAGCGCTCCGTACCTCGGTGGCGCCACCATCGACTTCGTGGACACGATCGAGAAGCAGGGCTTCACGATCGACAACCCGAACGCGACCGGCTCCTGCGCCTGCGGCGACTCCTTCAGCTGAGCCACCCCAAGGCGGCGGCCCCTCCCGAGCGAGGCGCCGCCGCCTTCGTACGTGCTCCGGCAGCAGCGCCCCCGAAGGGGCGCGCGCCCGGCCGCACCGCTGCCGCGCCCGGCTGCACCGCTGCCGTGCCCGGCCGACGGCGCGCTCACGGCCGTGGCAGCGCTGCGTGCCCGCCCTTCGGGATCGGCTTGCCGTCCGTCCCGACCACGCTTCGGCCACCCAGCGGCGCATCCAGCGGAACGTTCTTCCGGTACCCCTTGGCGATCAGGATGCAGACCTTGTCCGGCCACGGCTTCTCCGTCACCGTGACCTTCACCCGGTCCGCGCTCTCCTCGACGGACGCCGTGTAGTCGGCGCACACCCCGCCCATGAAGCTCACGGTCAGCTTCGAGTCGTCGGCCGTGTAGCCGTCCACGGTGACGTCCCGTGTCTTCGGCGCGGGTCCCGACTCCGAGGGCGGCGCGGCCGACGGGCTCGCCGCGCCCAGGTACTCGGGGTCCACCGCCGGATACGTCACCGTGAAGGTGTCCCGTGCGCCCGCGCCCCGCACCTCGAACAGCCAGGACGGCACCAGCGTCTGCCGCCCCCGCACGGAGTGCGCGGCCAGCCCGAAGACCGCGGCGCGCACGGTCGCCGTGCCCTGCCGCGGCGCGGCCGTCGGCGCCTTGGCCGCGCACGGCTGCTCCAGCCGGTCCTTCAGGGGTACGGGGTCGGCGCAGCCGCCGATGCCCATGCGGTGGTCGGTCCGGGGCGCCGCGTTCATCAGGTCCAGCGTCCGCCGCGCGCTCAGGACCGGATAGGTGTCGCCCTTCTCCGGCGCCTTCAGCAGCCCGCTGCCGGTGACCACTTCGCCCTGACCGCTCACGGTCAGCCCGGTCGTCCAGCCGTACGTGGGCAGGCCGCCGACCACCGGGTCGGCGTTCACCACCCGCTGGGCGCCCGCCACCTGGCTCGCGTCGATCTTCGCGTGGTCCTGGCCGAGCGCCTTGAGGACCGGTGCCACCGCCTTTTCCGCGACGGGCACGCTCACGGGTTCGGCGGCGGGTTCGGCGGGGCTCTGCGGGCAGGTGGTGCCGCCCTTGCAGCTGTCGGTGCCGGGCGCGTACCGCTGGAAGGTCCAGTTCCCCGGCGCCTGCCCGGCCACCCGCAGGCTCGGCCCCGCGCCGTCCCGCCCGGAGCCGACCCGCCAGCCCGCCGCGTCGGCCACCGGCTTCCCGTCCACGCCGAGCGCCGCCGCCAGCCTGGCCACGTCGTCCGCGCCGACCTCGCCCGCGGGCCGGTACACCGGCGCCGAGCCGGGGCCGTCCGGCAGCGCGCCGCTCGCCTCGTACGTCACGCCGTACGGAGCGGGCTCACCTGGCGCGATCCCGTTCGTGCCGCCGGACGGCGCCGGCGAGCCCGCCGACGGCGCCGCGTATCCGTCCAGGGCGAGCCGCGGGGGAGTGCCGCCGGCACCGGCCGCCGGGCCCGAAGCGCCCCCCGAACCGCCGCCCGCGGTGGCGGCCACATAGGCCCCGCCACCCCCGGCCAGCAACACGGCCACCGCGACGGACACCACCACAGACGACCGCCGCCGCCCGCCGCCCGCGCCCCGCACGGCATCCCCCTCTTCCGCGCTCCCGTGCTCTTCCGCGCTCCCGTGCTTCTTCGCGCTCCCGTGCTTCTCCGTGTCCCCCTGCTCCTTCGCATCCCCCCGTTTCTCCGCGCTTGCTCGCTTCTCCGCGGTCTCCTTCTCCGGCGCGGTCCTCTCGGCGGCACCCGCGGTCGCGTCCTCGTCGTCCCGGTCGGGGGTGTCGGGGTTGTCGGGTCGCTCGGTGTTCACCGCATCGCTCCTTGGTGGGTCGTATCCCGCATCCCCTTGCAGGGGACAGCGATGTGACGCGGGACGGGAGCGCGCGGTTCCCATGGGCGCTCGCCGGAACAGGCCGCGCGCCCCCGTGAGGACGGCTCAGTCGCCGTAGTCCGACATCGCGTCCAGCAGCCGGGCGGAGCGCGGCGGGACGGTCACCCCGTGGATGAGCGACGGCGGCACCGGACGGGTGTCGGCGTCCCGGTGCACCGTCCAGCGCGGAGCCATCCGGGCGCAGTCGCCGCGCAGCGAGGCCAGGTCTCCTTCGAGGTCGGCCGGGGCGGGGGAGTGGACCTTGAGGTTCGTCATGAGGGCACCGTGGACAGGCCGGGAATGTGCGGAGAAGGAGCTGCTATCGGCTATTTTGGTCGACTTCAACGCCCTGCGCGAACCGGGTAGCGTGAACTGTCAAACTGCCTCCCTCCAGGAGAGTCCTCGCCGTGCGCATCGCAGTCACCGGCTCCATCGCCACCGACCACCTCATGACGTTCCCGGGTCGCTTCTCCGACCAGCTCGTCGCGGATCAGCTGCACACCGTCTCGCTCTCGTTCCTGGTCGACAACCTCGACGTCCGCAGGGGCGGTGTCGGAGCGAACATCGCCTTCGGCATGGGGCAGCTCGGTACCCGACCGGTCCTGGTCGGTGCCGCGGGGGCCGACTTCGACGACTATCGCGCCTGGCTGGAGCGGCACGGCGTGGACACGGAATCCGTACGCATCTCCGAGACCCTGCACACCGCACGCTTCGTGTGCACCACCGACGCCGACCACAACCAGATCGGCTCCTTCTACACGGGCGCGATGAGCGAGGCGCGGCTCATCGAGCTGAAGACCGTCGCCGACCGGGTCGGCGGCCTCGACCTCGTGCTGATCGGCGCGGACGACCCCGAGGCGATGCTCCGGCACACCGAGGAGTGCCGCTCCCGGGACATCCCGTTCGCCGCCGACTTCTCCCAGCAGATCGCCCGCATGGACGGGGAGGAGATCCGGATACTGCTGGACGGCGCCACGTACCTGTTCTCCAACGCCTACGAGAAGGGCCTCATCGAGTCCAAGACCGGCTGGAGCGACCAGGAGATCCTCGGCAAGGTGGGCCACCGGGTCACCACCCTCGGTCCCCGCGGCGTCCGCATCGAGCAGGCCGGCGACGAACCGATCGAGGTCGGCTGCCCGGAGGAGGAGCGCAAGGCCGACCCCACCGGCGTCGGCGACGCGTTCCGCGCCGGCTTCCTGTCCGGCCTCGCCTGGGGTGTCTCCCTGGAGCGGGCCGCCCAGATCGGCTGCATGCTCGCCACCCTCGTCATCGAGACGGTCGGCACCCAGGAGTACCAGCTGCGCCGCGCCCACTTCATGGACCGCTTCACCAAGGCGTACGGCCATGACGCGGCGGCCGAGGTGCACAGCCGCCTCGCCTGACTAGGCCGCCCGGCGGACCACATAGGCCGAGCCGTGGTCCGCCGGCTCCTCGCCCATGTACTCCTGACCGCGCATCTCGCACCACGCGGGGATGTCGAGCCGGGCCGCCTCGTCGTCCGAGAACACCCGCACCTCGCCGCCCACCGGCACGTCCCCGATGACCTTCGCCAGCTCGATCACCGGGATCGGGCACCGCTTGCCGCGGGCGTCCACGACGAGCGCCCCGGACCGGGCGGGAGCCGGCACAGTCACCGGCGCAGGCGCGCCGAACTTCTCCCGCACCCCCGCCACCGCACCCGGCAGCACCGACAGGAACCGCTCGACGTCCGCCTCGGACGTCCCCGGCGGCAGCGACACCCGTACGTTCCCCTCGCTGAGCACCCCCATCGCCCGCAGCACATGGCTCGGCGTCAGCGTGCTGCTGGTGCACGACGAGCCGGACGAGACGGAGAAGCCCTCCGCGTCCAGCGCGTGCAGCAGCGTCTCGCCGTCGACGTAGAGACAGGAGAACGTGACGATCCCGGGCAGCCGGCGGTCCGCGTCGCCGACCACCCCCGTGTCCGGCACCGCCCCCGGCACCCGGGCCCGGATCCGCTGCGTCAGTTCCCGCAGGCGTACCGCCTCCTCGTCGGCCTCGGCCCGTACCGCCCGCAGCGAGGCCGCCGCGGCCACGATCGCCGGAATGTCCTCGAACCCGGCCGCCCGGCCGGACTCCCGTTCGTCCAGGGGGCCTTGGGCCGCGAACCGTACGCCCTTGCGCACCACCAGCAGGCCCACCCCGGGCGGTCCGCCCCACTTGTGGGCGCTGCCCGTCAGCAGCGACCAGCCGCCCTCGACCGGTCCCCATGCCAGCGACTGGGCCGCGTCCACCAGCAGCGGCACCCCGGCCGCCCGGCACACCTCGGCGACCGCCGCCACCGGCTGCACGGTGCCCACCTCGTGGTTGGCCGACTGCAGACAGGCCAGCGCGGTCTCAGGACGCAGCGCGGCCCGGTACGCCGACGGGTCCGCCGCCCCCGATCGGTCGACCGCCACTTGGGTGACCGTCCCGCCGTCCCGCTCGTGGACGTCGGCGGCATGCAGCACCGAGGAGTGTTCGACGGCTGACACGATCAGGTGGCGGCCGGCCCGCCGCCGCCCGGCCAGCGCCCCCGCGATCCCGGTGTGCACGGCCCTGGTCCCGGACGAGGTGAACACCAGTTCGTCGGGGCGGCATCCCACCGCCTCCGCCGCGGTCTCCCGCGCGGCGTCCAGCAGCATCCGCGCTCGCCGCCCCTCCCGGTACAGCCGCGTGGGATCGGCCCACCCCTCATCCAACGAGGCCAGCAACGCCTGCCGAGCGACAGGATGAAGAGGAGCAGCAGAAGCGCCGTCGAAGTAGCCCATACAGCAACGTTAAAACCCCCACACACCGTCCAGCCCCAAAGGGACGCGGGGAACAGCGCGCCAAGCCACTCCCCTCCCGCACCACCCCTTGGGGGCGCGGGGAACGGCGCGCCAAGCCACAACGCTCCGGCACCCGCCGACTAACCCGAACCCCCGAGCTGCAAGGCGCCCTCCGATCCACAGCACCCTGCCCCTTGGGGGCGCGGGGAACGGCGCGCCAAGCCACAACGCTCCGGCACCCGCCGACCAACCCGAACCCCCGAGCTGCAAGGCGCCCCCAGACCACAGCACCCTGCCCCTTGGGGGCGCGGGGAACGGCGCGCCAAGCCACAACGCTCCCGCACCCGCCGACCAACCCGAACCCCCGAGCTGCAAGGCGCCCCAAACCACCGCACCCCCGAGCTATCAGCCGCCCCGAACCACAACACCCCCTCCCGCACGACCCGCGGCGCGAAGGGCACCCTCCCCGCAACCCCCCGGAGGGCGTGGGCTAGGGTTTGCTCCGCATAAACATCCAAACCCCTGCCCGACGCAGGGCGGCGACCGACCAGCGAGAAGGCCGCAGCCGAACCGCGCGGGCGAGACTCTCGGGAAGGCGCTACGTGAGTCCCAACGGCTCCGACCGCTCGCCGCGGCGCCCGATGCGGCGGAAGCTGCTGCAGGCAATGACCGCGGGCCTGGTCCTGGCGACCGCTACCGGTTGCACATACAAGGACTTCCCCCGCCTTGGCATGCCCACCCCGACCACGGAAGAGGCTCCGCGGATCCTCTCGCTGTGGCAGGGCTCCTGGGCTGCCGCGCTCGCCGTCGGCGTGCTGGTGTGGGGCCTGATCCTGTGGAGTGCGATCTTCCACCGGCGCAGCCGGACCAAGATCGAGGTTCCTCCGCAGACCCGGTACAACATGCCGATCGAGGCCCTGTACACCGTGGTCCCGATCATCATCATCTCGGTGTTGTTCTACTTCACCGCCCGGGACGAGACGAAGCTCCTGGACCTCTCGAAGAAGCCCGATGTCACGGTCAACGTGGTCGGCTTCCAGTGGAGCTGGGGCTTCAACTACATCGAGAGCGTCCCCGGTTCCACCGGCGACGCGAAGACCGACAAGAACCTGGAAGCCATTCCGTCCCGGTTCAAGGACGAGTTCCCGGCGAGCGCCGGCGGTGTCTACGACGTCGGTACGCCCGGCACCCGGAACCCGCAGACCAACAACCCGGGTCCGACGCTGTGGCTCCCGAAGGGCAAGACGGTCCGCTTCGTCCTCACTTCGCGTGACGTCATCCACTCCTTCTGGGTGGTGCCGTTCCTGATGAAGCAGGACGTCATCCCGGGCCACACGAACGCCTTCCAGGTGACCCCCAATCAGGAGGGCACCTTCCTCGGCAAGTGCGCCGAGCTCTGCGGCGTCGACCACTCCCGGATGCTGTTCAACGTGAAGGTCGTCTCCCCCGAGCGCTACGAGCAGCACCTCAAGGACCTCGCCAAGAAGGGGCAGACCGGTTACATTCCCGCCGGCATCGCGCAGACGAGCCACGAGAAGAACCGGGAGACGACAAACCTGTGAGCATCCTCAACGAACCCCAGGGTGCCGCGGCAGCTGAAGACTCGTTCGAGAACGAGCTGCCGGTCAGGCGCAAGCAGCCCGGCAACGTCGTGGTGAAGTGGCTGACGACCACCGACCACAAGACGATCGGGACGCTGTATCTCGTCACGTCGTTCGCGTTCTTCCTGATCGGCGGCGTGATGGCGCTGATCATGCGCGCCGAGCTGGCTCGACCCGGTCTGCAGATCATGTCGAACGAGCAGTTCAACCAGGCGTTCACGATGCACGGCACGATCATGCTGCTGATGTTCGCGACGCCGCTGTTCGCCGGCTTCGCGAACTGGATCATGCCGCTGCAGATCGGCGCGCCTGACGTGGCCTTCCCGCGGCTGAACATGTTCGCCTACTGGCTGTATCTGTTCGGCTCGCTGATCGCGGTCGGCGGCTTCGTCACCCCGCAGGGCGCCGCCGACTTCGGCTGGTTCGCCTACTCCCCGCTGTCCGACGCGGTCCGCTCGCCCGGCATCGGCGCCGACATGTGGATCATGGGTCTGGCCATGTCCGGCTTCGGCACCATCCTCGGCTCGGTCAACTTCATCACCACCATCATCTGCATGCGTGCCCCCGGCATGACCATGTTCCGCATGCCGATCTTCGTGTGGAACGTGCTGCTGACCGGTGTCCTGGTGCTGCTCGCCTTCCCGGTCCTGGCCGCCGCCCTGTTCGCGCTGGAGGCCGACCGCAAGTTCGGCGCCCATGTCTTCGACGCCGCCAACGGCGGGGCCCTGCTATGGCAACACCTCTTCTGGTTCTTCGGCCATCCAGAGGTGTACATCATCGCGCTACCGTTCTTCGGCATCATCTCCGAGGTCATCCCGGTCTTCAGTCGCAAGCCGATGTTCGGCTACATGGGCCTGATCGCCGCGACCATCGCCATCGCCGGCCTGTCCGTGACCGTGTGGGCGCACCACATGTATGTCACCGGCGGTGTTCTGTTGCCGTTCTTCTCCTTCATGACCTTCCTGATCGCGGTCCCGACCGGAGTGAAGTTCTTCAACTGGATTGGCACCATGTGGAAGGGCTCGTTGTCCTTCGAGACACCGATGCTCTGGGCGACCGGCTTCCTGATCACCTTCACCTTCGGTGGTCTGACCGGTGTCATCCTGGCGTCGCCGCCGATGGACTTCCATGTCTCCGACTCGTACTTCGTGGTGGCCCACTTCCACTACGTCGTCTTCGGCACCGTGGTCTTCGCGATGTTCTCCGGCTTCCACTTCTGGTGGCCGAAGTGGACCGGCAAGATGCTGGACGAACGCCTCGGCAAGATCACCTTCTGGACGCTGTTCATCGGCTTCCACGGCACCTTCCTGGTGCAGCACTGGCTGGGCGCCGAGGGCATGCCGCGCCGGTACGCCGACTATCTGGCGGCCGACGGCTTCACCGCGCTGAACACGGTCTCCACGATCTCGTCGTTCCTGCTGGGCCTGTCGATCCTGCCGTTCCTCTACAACGTGTGGAAGACGGCCAAGTACGGTAAGAAGGTCGAGGTCGACGACCCGTGGGGCTACGGCCGTTCGCTGGAGTGGGCGACGTCCTGCCCGCCGCCGCGGCACAACTTCCTCACCCTGCCCCGGATCCGCAGCGAATCCCCGGCGTTCGACCTGCACCACCCTGAGATCGTGGCCCTGGAGCAGCTGGAGTACGCCGGTCACGGCAGCAGCGCCATCGCGGGCGGCAAGGAGGCAGGCAAGTGAAGATCCAGGGCCATCTGTTCATGTGGCTGAGCGTCTTCGTGCTCGCCGTGGCGGTCGTCTACGGCGTGTGGTCGAAGGAGCCGGCCGGTACCACGGCGCTCTTCCTGGCCTTCGGCCTGTGCATCATGGTCGGCTTCTACCTGGGCTTCACCGCCCGGCGGGTCGACGTGGGTGCCCAGGACAACAAGGAGGCCGACGTCGCGGACGACGCGGGCGAGCTGGGCTTCTTCAGCCCGCACAGCTGGCAGCCGCTCGCCCTCGGCATCGGCGGCGCGCTGGCCTTCCTCGGGATTGCGGTCGGCTGGTGGCTGCTGTACTTCTCGCTGCCGATCATTTTGATCGGCCTGTTCGGCTGGGTTTTCGAGTACTACCACGGCGAGAGCCGCACCCAGTAGCGCACAAAGGACACGCACGGGAGCCCGGTCCCCGCAAGGGGGCCGGGCTCCCGTCGTCATTATTGCGGGGACATTCACCCGGACGGCTCACCCAGCGCGCCGGTGTTGACGATGCTTCCTAGCGTGAGGTCATGAGCCAGACTGCGTTCCCCCGAGCCCGCATCCGCACCGTCGTCGGCTGCACGCTGCTGGTGACCGCCCTCGGTACCGGCGCCATCTCCTGCGGTTCGCACGGCGCCGATCCCCTGGCGGCCAAGCCGTACGACGCGGCGGGCCAGATCTCCTTCAACGCTCCCAAGGACGCCCGGAAGAAGGCCGACCCGGACAAGCCCCTTGAGGTGACCGCCAAGAGCGGAGAGGGGCGCATCACGGACGTCACGGCCGTGGACGCGACAGGACGCTATGTGGCGGGTGAACTCGCGGCCGACGGCAGTCGCTGGCACAGCACCTCCCCGCTTGCCGCCGACGCCCACTACACGGTACGGGTCAGCACGGAGAACGCGGACGGGGCGCCCGGCCGCAAGACCCTCACCTTCGACACCAGCCGGCCCACCGCCAAGAAGACCCTCGACGTCACCTTCGGGCCAGAGGCCGGCGAGTACGGCGTCGGCCAGCCCATCACGGCCGAGCTGAACGAGCCCGTCAAGGACAAGGCGCAGCGCGCCATCGTGGAGAACGCCCTCCGGGTCGACTCCACGCCCGCCGTGAAGGGCTCCTGGTACTGGGTGAACGACAAACAGCTGCACTACCGCCCCCAGGACTACTGGCCCGCCCACGCCACCATCCAGGTGCACAGCAACCTGGAGGGCATCCGGATCGACGACCGGCTGCGGGGCGGCAAGGCGAAGCCCCTGAAGATCACCACGGGGGACCGGGTCGAGGCCCTCACGGACGCCGCCACGCACACGCTGACGGTGTACAAGAACGGCCAGGAGATCAACCAGGTCCCCATCACCACCGGCAAGCCCGGCTTCGAGACACGCAACGGCGTCAAGGTGGTGCTGGAGAAGGAGTACTTCGTACGGATGCGCGGCACCACCGTCGGAATCGCCGAGGGCACCTCGGACTCGTACGACCTGCCGGTGTACTACGCGACCCGCGTCACCTGGTCGGGAGAGTACGTCCACGCCGCTCCCTGGTCCGTCGGCTCCCAGGGCTCCGCCAACGTCAGCCACGGCTGCACCGGCATGAGCACCGGCAACGCCAAGTGGTTCTACGACACCGTCCGCCCCGGCGACATCGTCAAGGTCATCAACTCCAACGGTGACCAGATGGAGCCGTTCGACAACGGTTACGGCGACTGGAACATCGACTGGACCAAGTGGCGCACCGGCAGCGCCCTGACCTCCGCCCCCACCCCCGGCGCAAACCACCAGGACACATCCCGCCTGACCCCCAAGCCCCTGTAATCCCGCCCCCCAAGGCCGCGCGGAGCCGCATCCCCATGCAGCTCCGCCGCCCGGCCGCGCCCGGCCACAACGCTGCCGCGGTCTATCGACGGTGGTTCGCGCCCCGAAGGGGCGCGGGGAACGGCGCGATCAACGACAACGCAGCCGTAGTCGCCCGACGGCGTGCACAACTCTGCCCGGGGGGCGCGACAGAGCCCGCCCGCAAAGGAGATATGCGGCTCCGCCGCCCGGCCACAACGCTGCCGCGGCGACGCCGTATCCGGTCCTTACAGCGGAGCGAGCCGCTTCTGGCGGAGCAAAGACGCCAGCGCCGACGCGAACTCCACCGGCTCCACCGGCAGGGTCACCGCGGCGTCGGCCCGGCTCCAGGTGGCCAGCCACGCGTCCTGGGGCCGCCCCATCAGCAACAGCACCGGCGGGCAGTGGAACACCTCGTCCTTGATCTGCCGGCAGACCCCCATGCCCCCCATCGGCACGGCCTCACCGTCCAGCACGCAGACATCGATCCCGCCGCGGTCCAGCTCACGCAGGACGGCTGCCGGGGTCGCGCATTCCACGAACTCGACCAGGGGCACATCGGGGGCCGGCCGCCGGCCGGTGGCCATCCGTACCTGCTCGCGGGTGTTGGAGTCGTCGCTGTAGACCAGCACCGTGGCGGTCGGCTGCATTGTTCCTCCGAGACGTCGGCGTCGTGCGGACAAGGCCGTTGGGCCGGATGCTACTCCCATGAACACCACGTCAACACCGGTATGACAGGGGCGGACACTCCGAACGGCACCCCCGGGAGTGAGGGCGAGATAAGCGACCGACATAATGTCGGGCGTGGCGACAGCAACGACAGTAGATACCGGGCACGCGCACCCGTCGGTCAACCGGCCGAACCTCACCAGCGTCGGAACCATCATCTGGCTGAGTTCCGAGCTGATGTTCTTCGCGGCCCTCTTCGCGATGTACTTCACTCTGCGATCGGTGACGGGACCGACCCACTGGAAGTCGATGGCGCACGCGCTCAACGTGCCCTTCTCGGCGACGAACACCACGATCCTGGTGCTCTCCTCGCTCACCTGCCAGCTCGGCGTGTTCGCCGCCGAGCGCGGTGACGTGAAGAAGCTCCGCGGCTGGTTCATCGTCACCTTCATCATGGGCGCGATCTTCATCGGCGGTCAGATCTACGAGTACACGGAGCTGGTGAAGAAGGACGGCATCTCGCTGTCCTCCGACCCCTACGGTTCCGTGTTCTACCTGACCACCGGCTTCCACGGCCTGCACGTGACGGGCGGTCTCATCGCCTTCCTGCTGGTCCTCGGCCGCACCTACGCGGCGAAGAGGTTCACGCACGAGCAGGCGACCGCCGCCATCGTCGTGTCCTACTACTGGCACTTCGTCGATGTCGTCTGGATCGGCCTCTTCGCCACGATCTACCTGATCAAGTAAATCGGCGCGCCGGACGACGGCCACCGATCCACCACAGAAGCATCGACGCAGAAGATCCTGACACCGGGGTAATCCGTGAAAAAGCTCTCCGCACGACGACGCCATCCGCTGGCGGCGGTCGTCGTCCTACTCTTCGCGCTGGCGGCCACCGGGGGGCTGTACGCCGCGTTCGCGCCCGCGAGCAAGGCGCAGGCCGACACGACCGCCCAGTCCCTGACCATCGAGGAGGGCAAGAAGCTCTACTCGGTCGGCTGCGCCAGCTGCCACGGCACCGGTGGCCAGGGCTCCTCCGACGGGCCCAGCCTCGTCGGTGTGGGCGCCGCGGCCGTGGACTTCCAGGTGGGTACCGGCCGGATGCCGGCCGCGACCTCCCAGGGCGCCCAGGTCCCGAGCAAGAAGAACATCTACACGCAGGCCCAGATCGACCAGCTCGCGGCGTACATCGCCTCGCTGGGTGCCGGTCCCGAGGTGCCGACGAAGGCGCAGTACGGCCCGGAGGGCGCGGACATCGCCAAGGGCGGTGAACTGTTCCGCACCAACTGCGCGCAGTGCCACAACTTCACCGGCAAGGGCGGTGCGCTGACCAAGGGCAAGTTCGCGCCGGACCTCGAAGGCGTCGACCCGAAGCACATGTACGAGGCCATGCAGACCGGCCCGCAGAACATGCCCTCCTTCCCCGACACCACGCTGTCGGAGAAGAACAAGAAGGACATCATCGCGTACCTGAACGCGGTCAACAGCAGCGACACCGAGAACCCCGGTGGCCTGTCCCTGGGCGGTCTCGGACCGGTCAGCGAGGGTCTGTTCGCGTGGATCTTCGGACTGGGCGCACTGGTCGCGGTCGCCGTCTGGGTCGCCGCTCGGACCGCAAAGGCCAAGAAGTCATGAGTAGCCAAGACATTCCAGAAGAGAACCTGCCGGCCGAGCAGGCCGGCGCGCTGAGCGTCGCGGACGAGAAGGACCCGTTCGCCGACCCGGGGCTGCCGCCGCACGAGCACCGCATCCAGGACATCGACGAGCGGGCCGCCAAGCGGTCCGAGCGGGTCGTCGCCCTGCTGTTCACGGTGTCGATGCTGGCCACCGTCGGCTTCATCGCCTCGTACGTGGGGATCCCGCACGACAAGTCGATCTTCGTCTTCCCGATCGGTCACATCAGCGCGCTCAACTTCGCGCTCGGCATGACGCTCGGCGCGGCGCTGTTCTGCATCGGCGCGGGCGCGGTCCACTGGGCCCGCACCCTGATGTCCGACGCGGAGATCGCCGACGAGCGGCACCCGATCGAGGCGTCCCCCGAGGTCCGCACCAAGGTGCACGAGGACTTCAAGCAGGGCGCCAAGGAGTCCGTGCTCGGCCGTCGCAAGCTGATCCGCAACACGATGTTCGGCGCGCTCACCCTGGTGCCGCTCTCCGGCGTCGTGCTGCTGCGCGACCTCGGCCCGCTGCCCGAGACCAAGCTGCGCCACACGCGGTGGAAGAGCGGCACACTGCTCGTCAACATGAACACCAACGAGCCGCTGCGTCCCTCGGACGTCGCCGTCGGCTCGCTGACCTTCGCCAAGCCCGAGGGCCTGGAGGAGCACGACGAGGACTTCCAGAACGAGATCGCCAAGGCCGCCCTGATGATCGTCCGGATCCAGCCGGACAACATCAAGGACAAGCGCGAGCTCGAGTGGTCGCACGAGGGCATCGTGGCCTACTCGAAGATCTGCACCCATGTCGGCTGCCCGATCTCGCTGTACGAGCAGCAGACGCACCACGTGCTCTGCCCGTGCCACCAGTCCACCTTCGACCTCTCCGACGGTGCCCGAGTGATCTTCGGCCCCGCCGGTCACGCCCTGCCGCAGCTGCGCATCGGCGTGAGCGACGAGGGCTACCTCCAGGCGCTCGGCGACTTCGCGGAGCCCGTCGGTCCTGCTTTCTGGGAGCGCGGATGAGCACTGCATCGAACCAAGAGTCCCGCTCTCGCGGGAAGGCACCGGCCGGCGAACGCGTCGCCGACTGGGCCGACGGCCGGCTCGGGATCTACTCCCTGGCCAAGGCCAACATGCGCAAGATCTTCCCCGACCACTGGTCGTTCATGTTGGGCGAGGTCTGCCTCTACAGCTTCATCATCATCATCCTCACGGGTGTGTATCTGACGCTGTTCTTCCACCCGTCGATGAACGAGGTGGAGTACCACGGCTCGTACATCCCGCTGCAGGGCCAGCTGATGTCCGAGGCGTTCAGCTCGACCCTGCACATCTCCTTCGATGTGCGCGGTGGTCTGCTGGTCCGGCAGATCCACCACTGGGCCGCGCTGATCTTCCTCGCCGGCATGTTCGTGCACATGATGCGCGTGTTCTTCACCGGCGCGTTCCGCAAGCCGCGTGAGATCAACTGGCTGTTCGGCTTCCTGCTGTTCGTCCTCGGCATGTTCACCGGTTTCACCGGTTACTCGCTCCCGGACGACCTGCTCTCCGGCACCGGTGTCCGCTTCATGGAGGGCGCGATCCTGTCCGTGCCGATCGTCGGCACGTACCTGTCGTTCTTCCTCTTCGGCGGCGAGTTCCCCGGCCACGACTTCGTGGCCCGGTTCTACTCGGTCCACATCCTGCTGCTGCCGGGCATCATGCTCGGCCTGGTGGTGGGCCATCTGATCCTGGTCTTCTACCACAAGCACACGCAGTTCGCGGGCCCCGGGAAGACCGAGAAGAACGTCGTCGGCATGCCGCTGCTGCCGGTCTACATGGCCAAGGCCGGAGGCTTCTTCTTCCTGGTCTTCGGTGCCATCGCGGCCATCGCGGCGATCGCGCAGATCAACCCGATCTGGGCCATCGGCCCCTACCGCGCGGACCAGGTGTCCACCGGAGCCCAGCCTGACTGGTACATGGGCTTCGCCGAGGGTCTGATCCGCTTCATGCCGGGCTGGGAGATCAACCTCTGGGGTCACACGCTCGTCCTGGGCGTCTTCATCCCGCTGGTCGTCTTCCCGCTGGTCCTGGCGGCGATCGCGGTCTACCCGTTCATCGAGTCCTGGATCACCGGCGACAAGCGCGAGCACCACATCCTGGACCGCCCGCGCAACGCCCCGACCAGGACCGCGTTCGGTGTCGCCTGGGTCACCGTCTACATGATCACGCTGGTCGGCGGTGGCAACGACCTGTGGGCCACGCATCTGCACCTGTCGATCAACGCCGTCACCTGGTTCGTCCGGATCTTCTTCTTCGTCGGACCGGTCATCGCGTTCCTCGTCACCAAGCGGATCTGCCTCGGCCTGCAGCGCCGCGACCGCGACAAGGTGCTGCACGGCCGCGAGACCGGCATCATCAAGCGCCTGCCGCACGGTGAGTTCATCGAGGTCCACGAGCCGCTCAGCCAGGAGCAGCTGCACACCCTCACGGCCCACCACCAGTACGAGCCGGCCGAGGTCGGTCCGACGGTCGACGAGAACGGTGTCGAGCGGAAGGTGAAGGGTGCCGAGAAGCTGCGCGCCAAGCTCAGCGACGCCTACTACGGCGAGGACGCCCAGATCCCGAAGCCCACCGTCGAGGAGTACAAGGAGATCACGAGCGGCCACGGCCACCACTGATCGCTGCGCACGCCACGCCACACACGAGGGACCCCGTCCGGTGTTCGGACGGGGTCCCTCGCGCGTCCGCCGGATGGATAGGGTGGAGCCGATCCGTAGCTGACGACGACCGATGACCGGAGCGGCTGATGAGCGCTGTGACCCCCGCTGGAGGCGACACCGCGGCGGGCCGCTCCTGGCCCGACCTGTTGAGCACGCTGCTCGGCGGCCAGGACCTGAGCGCCGGTGACACGGCCTGGGCCATGGACCGCATCATGTCCGGCGAGGCCGCGGACGCCCAGATCGCCGGCTTCCTGGTGGCGCTGCGGGCCAAGGGGGAGACGGTCGAGGAGATCACCGGCCTGGTCGAGGCGATGTACCAGCACGCCAAGCCGCTGCACATCCCCGGTCCGGCCGTCGACATCGTCGGCACGGGCGGCGACCGGGCCAAGACGGTCAATATCTCCACGATGTCCGCCATCGTGCTCGCGGGGACCGGCGCGAAGGTCGTCAAGCACGGCAACCGGGCCTCCTCCTCGGCGAGCGGATCCTCCGACGTGCTCGAACAGCTCGGCATCAACCTGGATCTGACGCCGCAACGGGTGGCGCGGGTGGTCGAGGAGGCCGGAATCACCTTCTGCTTCGCGGCCACCTTCCACCCCTCGATGCGGTTCGTCGGCGCCGTCCGGCGGGACCTCGGGATTCCGACCTCGTTCAACCTCCTCGGCCCGCTGACCAATCCGGCCCGGGTCACCGCCTCCGCGATCGGCTGCTTCGACACCCGGATGGCGGGGCTCATCGCCGGGGTGCTGGCCGAACGCGGCTCGTCCGCGCTGGTCTTCCGCGGGGACGACGGCCTGGACGAGCTGACGACCACCGCCACCTCCCGGGTCTGGGTGGTGCGCGACGGCAAGGTCACCGAGGACGCCTTCGACCCGCGCGAGGTCGGCCTCGACCTGGTCCCCGTGGCGGCGCTGCGCGGCGCCGACCCCGCCTACAACGCGGGGGTGGCCCGGCGGCTGCTGGACGGCGAGACGGGCCCGGTGCGGGACGCCGTGCTGCTGAACTCGGCGGCGGCCCTGGTCGCCCTGGACCCGGGAAGCGGGCCGCTGGCCGAGCAGATCCGGGACGGCATGGCGAAGGCGGCCGAGTCGATCGACTCCGGCGCGGCCCGCCGGACGCTCGAACGCTGGGCCGCCGCCAGCCACGCGTGAAGTCCCGTACGACGATGTGACGCAGGACGCGGTCCACGATCCGGACCGCGTCTTGCGCATCGATGATCGTGTGGCAGGATGTCCATCAGGTCATGAGCGACAGTCATTCGGCCCCGGCCGACTGTCCGGCAACCCTCCGTCCGTGGCGGGGTGCCCCGGGTGAAGACCAGGCCGTAGGCAGCGAGGTCTGCGGCAAGCGCGGACCCCTCGCACTCTGTTGAGTGACAAGCCCAGGGGTCCTGGTCGTCGAGGGAGCCTCTCGTGAGCAAGCGAATGCGATAGGGCCGCAGAGCCCCGCCTCCGCATACCCCCTTTTCCTCCCCACGCCGAGCCCTGCCCGATGCCGCAGTTGTGCCTCGCGTGGTGAATTCCGCCTGCTTTCACGGGAGTTGAGCCATGTCCGTCTCCACCGCTGCCTCCGCCCAGTCCGTTCGCGCCCCGCTGCCCGTCCTCGGCCGCGATGTCACCGTGCCGCTCGTCACCGGCGGCGAGGTCACCTACGCCGCCCTCGACTACGCGGCCAGCGCCCCCGCCCTCCAGCGGGTCTGGGACGACGTGGCCGCCTACGCCCCCTACTACGGCAGCGTGCACCGCGGCGCCGGCTACCTCTCGCAACTGTCCACCGACCTGTTCGAGAACGCCCGCGCCACCGTCGCCGAGTTCCTGGACTGCCGCCCCGACGACCAGCTGGTCTTCACCCGTTCCACCACCGACTCGCTCAACCTGCTGGCGGCCGTGCTCCCGGCCGGCTGTCAGGTCTTCGTCTTCGAGACCGAGCACCACGCCTCACTGCTGCCCTGGAAGGACGCCCAGGTCAGTTACCTCGACGCACCGCGCACCCCTGCGCAGGCCGTCGCGACCCTCGAGGCGGCGCTGGCCGGCCGTGACGGGCAGGGCCCGGCGCTGGTCTGCGTCACCGGCGCCTCCAACGTCACCGGGGAGCTGTGGCCGGTGCGCGAGCTGGCAGCCGCCGCGCATGCGCACGGCGCCCGGATCGTCCTCGACGCCGCCCAGCTCGCCCCGCACCACCCGGTGTCGGTGAAGGACCTCGACGTCGACTGGGTCGCCTTCTCCGGGCACAAGCTGTACGCGCCGTTCGGGACGGGCGTGCTCGCCGGCCGCGCCGACTGGCTGCGCGCGGCCGAGCCGTACCTCGCGGGCGGTGGCGCGAGCCGTACGGTCACCCGGCGGGCGGACGGGGGTGTGGCCGTGGAGTGGCATGAGACGGCTGCCCGCCATGAGGCCGGCTCGCCGAACGTGATCGGCGCCTACGCCGTCGCCTCTGCCTGCAAGGCCCTCACGGAGGCCGGCTTCGACACCCTGGTCGCCCGCGAGCGGCACCTGATCGACACGGTCCGCGCGGGTCTCGCCGAGGTCCCCGAGGTGCGCGTCCTCTCCCTCTTCGGCGAGGACGCCCCCCGGGTCGGCGTGATCTCCTTCGTGGTCGACGGCTGGAACAGCTCCCACTTCGCGGCCGCGCTCTCCGCCGAGTACGGCATCGGCGTCCGCGACGGGCTCTTCTGCGCCCACCCGCTCGTCCGCACCCTCCTGGGCAGCGACCCGCAGTCCCAGGGCGAGTGCGGCGCCCCGGAGGCCGCGCCCGGCGAGAAGTCCCTCAACGCGATCCGCGTCAGCTTCGGCGCGGGCACGCCCGACGAACACGTCGAACGCTTCGTGACCGCCGTGAAGCAACTCGTCCGCGACGGCGCGAAGTGGCACTACCACACAGAAAACGGCCGCTGCGTCCCCACCACCTAACCCACCCCCCAGCCCCTCCAAACCATGCCCGAAGCCCCCCCCACCCAGCCCCGACACCACACAACCGACGGCGTGCGGATGCCCCGGGAGGGGGCCGGGGAACGGCGCGCCCAGCCACGATGGCGTGTCAGCCGAGGGCCGGCGGATCCCCCGGGAGGGGGCGCGGGGAACTGCGCGATGAACCACGATGGCGCGGCAGCAAACGGACGGCAGTCACCCCGGGAGGGGGCGCGGGGAACGGCGCGCCCAGCCACGACGGCGCCGCAGCCGAGGGCCGGCGGATACCCCCGGAGGGGGGCGCGGGGAACGGCGCGGCAGTCGAGGGCCGACGGATACCCCCGGGGAGCCGGGGAACGGCGCGCCCAGTCACGACGGCGCGGCAGTCAACAGACGGCGAATCCCCCGGAGGGACCCGCAGCCGACGGAACCCACATAGCGGCGTTACCAGCGGAGCGCCTGGCGGAGCTAGTTGTCCAGGCCGAGAGCGAAGGCCGCTTCCAGGTCGTGCTGGGAGTAGGTGCGGAAGGCCACGTGGGTGTCCGTGGCCTCCACGCCCCCGATCTTGCTGATGCGGCCGGGAATGACCTCCGCGAGGTCCTCGTGCCGGCCGACCCGGACCATGGCGATCAGATCGTAGGTGCCGGTGACCGAGAAGACCTCGCTGACGTTCTCCAGCGCAGCGATCTGCTCGGCGATCTCGGGAATCCGGTCCACGCTGGTCTTGATGAGCACGATCGCGGTGATCACGGCTGGTCTTCTCCCTCGGGAGCCGGAGCTGGGGCGGACTTCACTCTAGCCCGACGCCCGAACCGCACCCACGCGAAGACGAAGCCCAGCGCGAAGCCCACCAGATGGGCCAGGTACGCAACCCCGGGCCCTTGGGTGGCCTGCCGCGCCGCCACCCATTGCAGGCCCGCCCAGAAGGGCAGCACGACCCAGGCGGGAAAGCGCAGCGGGAGGAAGAACAGGAAGGGGAGGAGACTGGTGACACGGGCGCCGGGGAACAGGAACAGGAACGCCCCGAGGACCGCTGAGATCGCCCCTGAGGCGCCGACCAGGGACTGCTGGGAGGCGGCGTTGGCGGCCGCGTAGCCGATCAGCGCCAGATAGCCGCAGCCGACGTAGAAGAGGGTGAACCGCACGCGGCCCATCCGTTCCTCGGTCATCACCCCGAAGACGTAGAGGAACAGCATGTTGCCGAGCAGATGCACCCAGCTGCCGTGCACGAACAGCGCGGTGGCGGGGGTGAGCGCCTCCCCGGCCGGGCCGTCGAACAGGTTCGCGGGCACGACCCCCCAGCGCCGGAAGTACGCGCGCTGCGCGGCCAGCAGTTCGTCACCGGTGCCGTACGCCGGATTGAACCCGGACGCGGGCCCGATCAGGAAGATCAGGCAGCACAGGGCGATCAGGGCGTGGGTCATCGGCGCCGACGAGCCGCGGACCGCTCTGAAGGTCCGCCCGGCCGTCGCGTTCCAGTTGCTGATCATGACCACAGAGCATGACGTAACGGTACTCAGTAGCACAGATCGCCTCGCCGCCGTGGACGAACGGGCGACGAGGACCCGGCAGGCCGTAGGGTTACGGCCACACGCGCCGGGCGGACGGCGCGTCACGGACACTGGAAGGAAGCGAACAGTCACGATGCCGGTTCCCCTGCCGACCGCCACCACGCGATGGCGCTGCACCCTCTGCGGCAACCTCACCCGTTTCGATGTGACCCGCGCCTCGAAGGCCGTCGAGTACGTCCATCTCGACCTCGCCGGAGAGCCCAAGGTCGAGGAGCGCGAGGTGGTCAGTGAGACCATCGAGTCGGTGCGCTGCCGCTGGTGCAACGCGGTGGACCAGGTGGAACTGGTGGACAGGCCGGGAGCCGGCTCCTGAGCGCAGGAGGCGGCCCCGCACGGGTATTGGGGTGTGACGGATGGCGGAGACCGCAGGCGGGGGGCCGGGCGACGGCACCGCCGAGGTGCTTGACCGTCCGCTGCCCGACGGCGTGCGCCGCCGGGTCGTGCAGATCGTGTCGGACGGCTTCGGCAGTCTGACGATCGGCGAACTGCCCGCCCAGTTGCGGCAGTATGCGCGGTTCGCCCCGAATCGCCGGGCGAAGTTCGCGGGCAACGCGATGGCCGCCGCCCTGGAGACCGACACGCTGTTCCGGCAGCGCATCGGGGAGAAGCTCAGAGAGGCGCAGCCGGAACTCTGCGGCGCCCTCGACTCCGGCTCGCCGCCCCCGGCCGCGGACCCGCTCGACGTGGCGGCCGCGGCCTATGTGCTGCGTCCGGCCGGCTGGGTGAAGCTGGTGGCCGCGGCCGGCGAGGAGGTCCAGCGGGCCGACGCCGAGCGCGCCGACGAGGAGAGCCGGGCCGAGCTGGAGCGGCTGCGCGCGGAGCTGGCACGGGTCCGCGACCATACCCGGGCCGAGACCGAACGGCTGCGTGCCGAGCTGGATTCGGCCAAGCGGGAAGCCGAATCGCTTCACCGCAAGCTCCGGGCGGCCCTCAGTGATGTGAAGCGGGGCGACGCCGCCCTGCGCAAGGCCCAGGCCGAGATCGAGGCGGTGCGGTCCGAGGGGCAGGCGCAGATCTCGGCCGCCGAGAGCGAGTCCCGGCGGCTCAAGGCCCGTCTCGGGGAGGTCGAGACCGCCCTGGAGGCCAGCCGAAGGGCGGCCCGGGAGGGGCGCAGCGTCGAGGACATGCGGGTGCGGCTGCTGCTCGACACCGTGCTGGAGGCGGCCCAGGGGCTGCGCCGTGAGCTGGCGCTGCCGCCGGTCTCCGTGCGGCCCGCCGAGACGGTGGACGCGGTGGAGCCGGGCCGGATGACCCCGAAGGACATCGCGGCGCGGGCGCTGTCCGAACACGACCCGGCGATCCTGGACCAGCTCCTCGCCCTGCCGCAGGCGCACTTGGTGGTCGACGGCTACAACGTCACCAAGACCGGCTATCCGCAGATGCCGCTGGAGAAGCAGCGGTTGCGGCTGCTCGGCCAGCTCTCGCAGCTCGCCGCGCAGACCGGCGCCGAGGTGACATGTGTCTTCGACGGCGCCGAGCTGGCCGCGCCGGTGCTGCTCGCCCCGCCGCGCGGGGTGCGGGTGCTGTTCTCCAAGCCGGGTGTGACGGCCGACGAGCTGATTCGCCAGCTGGTGCGGGCCGAGCCGCCGGGCCGGCCGGTCATCGTCGCCTCGACCGATCGCGAGGTGGCCGACGGCGTCGCCCGCGCGGGTGCCCGACCGGTCGCTTCCGCGATGCTTCTCAGGCGATTGTCCTGAACGTCAACGTACATTCTTAATGCCTGAATTGACGGAAGTGTCACTCAACGTAGCGTCAAGTAGACATCACAGCACGTGAGTTGTGGGCAAAGAATGCAGGGAGTGAACGATTTTTTCCTCTGAGGATTTGAACTGATCACAACTGGGTCACTAGGGTCGGCTCGAACCTCCACACGGGTGATCACTCAAAAGAAGGAGCCCGTCTCCGTGGCGTCCCATCGTCGACCCAAGCAGCCGAGCCGCACGCGCGTGACCGTGCTGACCACCGCAGCCGCCGCTGCCGTAGCCCTGAGCTCTCAGGCCGCCAACGCGGCACCCAGTGAGAAGCTGAGCAAGGACGAGGTCAAGGCCAAGGTCGACAAGCTCTACGAACAGGCGGAGCAGGCCACCGAGAAGTACAACGGGGCCAAGGAGAAGCAGGAGAAGCTCCAGAAGGAGATCTCCACCATCCAGGACAACGTCGCCCGCGGCCAGGAAGACCTGAACAAGCTGCGCGACGGCCTGGGCACCATGGCCAGCGCACAGTACCGCTCGGGCGGCATAGACCCCTCCGTCCAGCTCTTCCTGTCCTCCGACCCGGACGACTACCTCGACAAGGCGTCCACGCTCGACCAGTTGAGCGGCCAGCAGGTCGAGGCCCTGAAGAAGATCCAGGACAAGCAGCGCGAACTCGCGCAGGACCGGGCCGAGGCGACCGACAAGCTCAAGGACCTCGCCGCCACCCGCACCGAACTGGGCAAGAAGAAGAAGGAAGTCCAGGGCAAGCTCGCCGAGGCGCAGCGGCTGCTCAACACCCTGACGGCCAAGGAGAAGGCGGACCTCGCCGCCAAGGAGGAACGGGCCAACCGTTCCTCCTCCGAACGCGTGCAGCTCGGCAACACCAGCTCCGCCTCCGGCCGGGCCGGCGCCGCCTTCTCCGCCGCCCAGTCCAAGATCGGCTCGCCGTATGTCTACGGCGCCACCGGCCCGTCCTCCTTCGACTGCTCGGGCCTGACCTCCTGGGCGTACGCGCAGGCCGGCGTGAGCATACCCCGCACCTCGCAGGCCCAGGCCAATGCCGGTCAGCGCATCTACAGCCAGAGCGACCTCAAGGTCGGCGACCTGGTGATCTTCTACGGTGACCAGCACCATGTCGGCCTGTACGCGGGCAACGGCCAGGTGCTGCACGCCCCGCGCACCGGCACGGTCGTCCGCTACGAGTCGATCAACAACATGCCGTTCCAGTTCGGCGTCCGCATCTGAGCCGTACGCCCCCGCCGGCCCGGGTTCCGTAGCGCCCGAACGGGCGAATCCCGACAACCGGAACTGACCCCTCGCCCCGTCGTTGACCTGCGTCAGCGGCGGGGTGTCACGTTGTGCGACCGCCGGAAGCCTTTGGCCGACGGGCGCCCGCGCGGCTACTGTCTGCCGCGTTTCCCCCACGGCCGGGACATCCCGTCCCGGCTCCGGGGAACGGCAACCGTCCGCCGGCCGCGTGTGCGCCGAAGGGGCGGGCCGGTGCCGCGGGACGAGGGCGCGCAGGCCGCAGGGCCGAACGCGACCGTCACCGCACGCCGGCCGCGGTCCCCGAGGCGAGCGAGCGGTCACGAGGTGAAGGAGTGCGGCCTTCCGTGGGGTCCCATCGCCGCCTTGCACCATCCGGGTTCGACCGGGGCGCCACCGTCCTGTGTGTACTGTCCGCGGCCGCCGCCGCCCTGGGCGCCGTACCGGCGAGCGCCGCGCCGCACGGCGACGGCCCCGCCGAGGTGGACCGCCTCTACGGGGAGGCGGAGAAGGCGACCGAGGCCTACAACAAGGCCGGCGAACAGGCCGGGAAGCTGCGCGCGCAGGTCCGGGAGGCGCAGGACCACATCGCCCGCCAGCAGCAGCGCATCAACGCCATGCGGGGGGAACTGGGATCGCTGGCCGGCGCCCAGTACCGCTCCGGCGGCATCGACCCGACGGTCGCCCTGCTCTTCGCCGCCGACCCGGGCGACTACCTCGACAAGGCCACCACCATCGACCGGATCGGCACCCGGCAGGCCGGCCGGTTACGGGAACTCCAGTCGGCCATGCGTGAACTCGCCCAGGAGCGGGCCGCGACGGCCGGGAAGCTGGCCCAGTTGGAGAAGAGCCGCAGGGCCGTCGCCGCGCACAAGCGGACCGTGGAGCGCAAGCTGGCCAAGGCCAGGGAACTGCTCAACTCCCTGTCGTACGCGCAGCGTTCCGCCTACGAGCGGGCCTCCCGCGACGGCCGGGCCGACCTGCCAGGCCTGCGGGACGCCGGCGCCCCGAACGCCCGCGCCGCCGCGGCCCTCGCCGCCGCCCGCTCCGCCCTCGGACGCCCCTATGTCTGGGGCGCCAACGGGCCCGCCGGCTTCGACTGTTCGGGCCTGACGCAGTGGGCGTACGCACAGGCCGGGGTCCAACTGCCGCGCACCTCGCAGGAGCAGCGGTACGCCGGCCGGCAGGTGCCGTTCTCACAGATGCGGCCCGGTGATCTGGTCGTCTACCGCTCCGACGCCGGCCATGTGGCCATGTACATGGGCAACGGCCAGGTGATCCACGCGCCGCACCCCGGCGCCCAGGTGCGCTACGACCCGGTGGGGATGATGCCCGTCTCCTCGGTCACCCGGGTCTGACCGGACGCCACGGGCCGTACGATCGGGCAGATGGCTGATCGCGGACGGAGACGGCGCTCGGCAGCCGCCGCGCTGTGTCTGCTGCTCGTCCCGCTGGCCGGGTGCGGCGGCCGGACGGCGACCGACCCGGCACGGGCCGAGGTGCAGCAGGTGCTCGACCGGCGCGCGGCGGCCCTCCTGCGGCACGACGAGACGGCGTACGGCGCGACGGGCGACCGCGGCACCTACGCGAACCTGCGCGCGGTGCCGCTGGCGTCCTGGACCTACCGGGTGACCGGCCTGCGGCACACCGGCGCCACCGTCACCGCCGCGGCCCTGCTGAGCTACCGGATCCGGGGCCACGACCGGGCCCCCGTCAGCACCGAGCGCACCCTCGCCCTCGGCCGCACCGCCGACGGACGCTGGTACGTCGCCTCCGACCGGCCCGCGAAGAAGGCCGGACAGCAACTGTGGGACCAGGGCGCCGTGTCGGCCGCCACGGGCACGCACAGCCTGGTGCTCGGGGTCGGACAGTCCGCGCGGGCGCTCGACGCCTACGCCAGGCTCGCCGACCGCGCGGTCCCCGCCGTGTCCGCGGCCTGGGGCACGGACTGGACCCGGCAGGTCGTCGTGCTCGTACCGCGGACCCTGGCCGGGATGGCCGGCCTGCTCGGCTCACCGGCCTCCTCGTACCGGGGGATCGCCGCGGTCACCACCGGCGAGGCGGGCGGCCCGGCCCGGGCCCCCGCGGACCGGATCGTCATCAACCCGGAGGCGTACGCCCTCCTCGGCGACGCCGGCAAGCAGGTGGTGCTCACCCACGAGACCACCCATGTGGCCACCCGCGCGCACACCACCCCGGCCACTGCGCTGTGGCTGTCCGAGGGGTACGCGGACTGGATCGGCTACCTGGGCACGGGCCGCACACCGGCGCAGGCGGCGCCGGAGCTGTCCCGCGCCGTCCGCGCCGGGCGGGTCCCGGCGGACCTGCCCGCCGACGGGGACTTCGGCTTCACCGGTGACCCCGCGCGGCTCGCCCAGGCGTACGAGGGCGGCTGGCTGGCCTGCCGGATGATCGCCGAACGCTGGGGCGAGGACCGGCTCGACGCCTTCTACCGCGCCGTCGGCGCGCATGGGCGGCGGGCGGGCGCCGTCGAGGACGCGCTGCGCCGCGTGCTCGGGACGAGCCCACGGGACTTCACCGAGCGCTGGCGCGACTACCTGCGCGCGCGACTCGCCTGAGCGAGCCGGCTGACCCCTCGCCCGCACCCAGGCACGCTCGGCCTCACCGCCCGCACGCGGCCTGCCCCACCGCAACGGCTCGGCGGTCTTCTGCACATGCAGCGGGCGGCCGTCCCGGTAGAAGAAGCTCGCGGGGAATCTTCAGGAAGCCGAGACGGCGGCGCGGCGCGGCGCTCGCGCTGTCCCCCGCGCGTTGGTCGGCGGCGCGGCGGCGGATGGTGGGGGAGAGGGCGCCCGTCGCCGGGGCGCTGGCCGGCCGTTCTGTGCGCCGTGACGGTGCCGCCGTGGTGGTGCCGCCGTGGTGGTGCTGTCTCGGTGGGGCCGGGGTCAGGAGGAGATCGGGGTTCCCTTGGCGCGGGCGGTGCGGGCCGGCAGTGCGGCGGCGCGGCCCGCGGGGACCGTGGACCGCCACAGCCGGCCGGCGGCGAGCAGCGTGGCACCGACCAGCAGGCCGTTGCGCAGGAACAACAGACCCGTGCCGTACCAGTCGCCGGCCACGACGTGCGAGAAGCCGATCGGGAACTCCAGGACGGTGACCACGGTGGCCGCGAGGACCAGCAGCACGGGCCGGCCCATCCGGGTGCCGCGGAAGGACACGCAGACCGCGGCCAGGCCGATCAGCCAGACCAGGTACTGCGGGCTGATCACCCGGCTCGTCGTGGTGAACATCAGCACCGCCGTGAACGCGGCGTCGGCGAGCGTGTGCGGCCTGAACCCGGTGGCCGCCAGCCGCCACAGCAGCAGCCAGCCGAACGCGGCGCAGGTGAGCGTCAGCGCGGCGGCGCTCACCAGGCCGACGTACGGGCCGAGGAACTCCACCGAGCCGTAGTTCAGCAGCACCTCGCCCCGCCAGCCGAAATGCCGGGCCACATGGAAGACCAGAGCGCCCAGCGACTCCACCTCGGTGCCCCGGTCGCGCTGGAAGGCGAGGAAGGCGAAGGCACCGGGCATGGCGACCGCGAACAGCGCCGCCACCCCCGCCGCGGTGGCCGCCGCGGCGCCCCAGGCGCGCAGTCGCACGGCGCCCACCAGGAGCAGTGCGGGCCACACCTTGACCATCGCCCCGAAGCCGGCCAGCGCCCCCATCACCCGGGGCCGGCGGGCCCCCGCGAACAGCGCGGCCACCGCCACCGCGGTCACCATCACGTCGTAGCGGGCGTAGGCCGTCGGGCCGAGCAGCGGGAGGCCCGCCGCCCACACCCAGGCGCCGCGCGGCGACTTGCCGGGGCGCCGGCCCGCGTAGCCGAGCAGGGCCAGGACCACCAGGTCGGCGAGCAGGGCCAGCAGGAAGAAGGCCGTGGGATAGGCGAGGAAGGGCAGGGCGCCCGGCGCGAGCACGGCGAGCGCGGCGGCGGGCGGGTACTGCCAGGTCACGTCGTCCAGCGGGAACGTCCCGTGGCGCAGCACCTCGTACCAGCCGTGGTAGATCACCGACACATCGGTGGTGACGTCCGCGCCGGGGAAGACAAGCACCCGGAAGACGAAGAGCAGCAGCATCAGCCGGGTCAGTCCCCAGGCCACCGGCAGCCCGGCCAGGGGCCACCTCGCGCCCGCCATGTTCACTTGGCCCCTGTTCGTCGTGGCTCGTTTCTGCGGGGCCATGATGACGCGTCACGCTGTGCGAGGTCTGTCAATGCCGTCGTACGGCGTGGTCGCGTCGCAGCCCGGTCGACGCGGCCCGGCCGGACCGGGGTCGGGGCGCGGGCGCGTTGGATAGGTTGGGTGGTGATGCACAAGACCCTGATCGTGACCAACGACTTCCCGCCCCGGCCGGGCGGTATCCAGGCGTTTCTGCACAACATGGCGCTGCGCCTCGATCCCGACCGGCTCGTCGTCTACGCCTCCACCTGGAAGCGCGGCCGGGAGGGCGCCGAGGCCACGGCCGCCTTCGACGCCGAGCAGCCCTTCACCGTCGTACGCGACCGCACGACGATGCTGCTGCCCACGCCCGCCGTGACGCGGCGCGCGGCCGGGCTGCTGCGGGAGCACGGCTGCACCTCGGTGTGGTTCGGGGCGGCGGCGCCGCTCGGCCTGATGGCGCCCGCCCTGCGCAAGGCGGGCGCCGAGCGGCTGGTGGCCACCACCCACGGGCACGAGGCCGGCTGGGCCCAGCTGCCCGCCGCCCGCCAACTGCTGCGCCGGATCGGGGAGTCCACCGACACGATCACCTACCTCGGCGGGTACACACGCACCCGGATCGCCGCCGCGCTGACCCCGGCGGCGGCCGGGCGGATGGTGCGGCTGCCGCCCGGTGTCGACGAGAAGACCTTCCACCCCGGCTCCGGCGGCGCGCAGGTGCGGGAACGGCTCGGGCTGGCCGACCGGCCGGTCGTGGTGTGCGTCTCGCGGCTGGTGCCGCGCAAGGGCCAGGACACGCTGATCAGGGCCATGCCCAGGATCCTCGCCGAGCAGCCCGACGCGGTACTGCTGATCGTCGGGGGCGGACCGTACGAGAGGGATCTGCGCAGGCTCGCCCGGGACACCGGGGTGGCGGCCTCGGTGCGCTTCACCGGCGCCGTGCCCTGGTCAGAACTGCCCGCGCACTACGGCGCCGGGGACGTCTTCGCGATGCCCTGCCGGACCCGGCGGGGCGGGCTCGATGTCGAAGGGCTCGGGATCGTCTACCTGGAGGCCTCCGCGACCGGACTGCCGGTCGTCGCCGGGGACTCGGGCGGCGCGCCCGACGCGGTGCTCGACGGGGAGACCGGATGGGTCGTGCGCGGCGGCGACCCGAACGAGGCCGCCGAGCGGATCACCACGCTCCTCGCCGACCCGGCCCTGCGCCGCCGCATGGGCGACCGAGGCCGCCAGTGGATCGAACAAACCTGGCGCTGGCCCCTACAAGCAGAAACCCTGAAATCCCTCCTGTAGAACACCCGCCCCGAAAGGGCCGCGGGGAACCTCCGCCCCGAAAGGGGCGCGGGGAACTGCGCGATCGGCCACAACGAACCCGCACCCGCCGAGCCCGCCCCGCCACCCCTCCCGGTGGGCGCGGAGCCCAGCCAAAAGGGAGCCGCACCCGCCGAGCCCGCCCCGCCACCCCTCCCGGTGGGCGCGGAGCCCGACCCAAAGGGAGCCGCACCCGCCGAGCCCGCCCAGCCACCCCTTCATCAGCCGCACCGTCGATCATCAGGCGCACCGCCAATCATCAAGCGCACCGTGAATCGACAGGCGCACCGCCAATCAATACCCGCGCCGCTACTTCCGGTAGATCGCCTCGACGTCGGACGCGAAGTCCTTCGCCACCACGTGCCGCTTCAGCTTGAGCGACGGCGTCAGATGCCCCGACTCCTCCGTGAACTGCCCGCCCAGCACACGAAACTTCCGCACCGACTCCGCCTTCGACACCGCCGCGTTGCCGTCATCGACCGCTTCCTGGATCGCCGCCACCAGCTCCGGATCCTCCCGCAGCGACACCGCCGTGGACCCCGCGGGCTTGCCGTGCTCCGCGGCCCAGCGGCCCAGGAACTCCTCGTCGAGGGTGATCAACGCGCCGACGAACGGCCGGCCGTCGCCGACCACCATGCACTCCGCGACCAGCGCATGCGCCCGGATACGGTCCTCGATCACGGCCGGGGCGACGTTCTTGCCGCCCGCGGTGATGATGATCTCCTTCTTGCGCCCGGTGATCCTCAGATAGCCGTCCTCGTCGAGGGTGCCGACGTCCCCGGTGTGGAACCAGCCGTCGGCCAGCGCCTCCGCGGTCGCGGCCTCGTTGTTCCAGTACTCCTTGAACAGGTGCTCGCCGTGCAGCAGCACCTCGCCGTCGTCGGCGATACGGATCACGGAACCCGGCAGCGGCTGGCCGACCGTGCCGATCTTCTGCCGGTCCCAGGGGTTGAACGCGGTCGCCGCGCAGGACTCGGTCAGGCCGTAGCCCTCCAGGACCGTGAAGCCGATGCCACGGAAGAAGTGGCCGAGGCGCTCGCCCAGCGGGGCGCCGCCGGAGATCGCGTACTCGCCGCGCCCGCCGAGCACCGCGCGCAGCTTGCCGTAGACCAGCCCGTCGAAGACCCGGTGCTTGATCCGCAGCCCCAGGGACGGGCCCGACGGGGTGTCCAGCGCCTTGCTGTAGGCGATCGCGGTGTCCGCCGCCTTGTCGAAGATCTTCCCCTTGCCGTCCGCCTGTGCCTTGGCGCGCGCCGCGTTGTAGACCTTCTCGAAGACCCGGGGCACACCGAGGATCAACGTCGGGCGGAACGCGGCGAGTTCGTCGGTGAGATGCGTGACGTCCGGGACGTTGCCCAGCTTGATCGGCGCCATCATCGGCGCGATCTGCACCAGCCGCCCGAAGACGTGCGCGAGCGGCAGGAACAGCAGGACCGAGCACTCGCCGGTGCGGAACAGCGGGCGCAGCCGTTCGACGGCGTTGCCGCACTCGGCGAAGAACGCCCGGTGGGTGAGCACACAGCCCTTGGGCCGGCCGGACGTGCCGGATGTGTAGACGATGGTCGCCATGTCGTCGGCCTTGGCGAGCGAACTGCGCTCCTCCACCGTCGCGTCGGTGAGGTCCCGGCCCAGCCGGTTCAGTTCCGCCACGCCCCCGGCGTCGATCTGCCAGACGTGCTTGAGCGCGGGCAGCCGCTCGCGCACCGCGTCCACGGTGGCGGCGTGGCCGTCCTGCTCCACCACGCAGGCGGTGGCGCCCGAGTCGGACAGGATCCACTGCACCTGTTCCGGTGAACTCGTCTCGTACACCGGCACGGTGACCGCGCCCGCGCTCCAGATCGCGAAGTCGAGGAGCGTCCACTCGTAGCGGGTGCGGGACATCAGGCCGACCCGGTCGCCGGGCTGGACGCCGGACGCGATGAGCCCCTTGGCGGCGGCGCGCACCTCGGCCAGGAACGCCTCGGCCGTCACGTCCTGCCAGCCCGCGTCGGTCCTGCGGGCGATGACGGCGACATCGGGGTGCTGCGCGGCGTTTCTGCGGACGATGTCGGTCAGATTGCCGTCCGCAGGGACCTCGTACAAAGCCGGAAGGCTGAACTCGCGCAAGACTGCTGCTCCTCATAAGGCGCCGGCGCCACGACATGGTGTGCTGCGATGGTGCGGTCCAAGGCTCGGGCAGGTGCTCGGACGCCCGCCAGGGGCCTTTCGGCCCGTTGGCTGAAATCCAGAGCACGACTGGACTGCCCGGACGTTACCCGCCGGTATGGCTTCTTCGACAGGGGGCCCGGCGGGTTGTTCGCTGCGTCACACAGGTTGGTGTTCCTGCGCGCACAGTAGTCCACGGTTTTCCCGCCGGGCCAGTAGCCGCAGGCCCGGTCGCCACTGTTCACGTATGCCGCACAGGCTTACCCTTGATCGCCATGGCCCCCACACCCGCCGGTAACCGAAGGACCCGCGTCCATGTGGTCAGCGACGTGCACGGCAACGCCCGGGACCTGGCCCGTGCCGGTGACGGCGCCGATGCCCTGATCTGCCTCGGCGACCTCGTGCTCTTCCTCGACTACGCGGACCACTCGCGCGGGATCTTCCCCGACCTGTTCGGCGAGGAGAACGCCCATCGCATCGTCGAGCTGCGCACCGCCCGCCGCTTCGAGGAGGCGCGCGCGTTCGGGGCCCGGCTGTGGGCGGGCATCGGCACCGACCGGGCCACCGTCATCGAGAAGGCGGTACGCCGCCAGTACGCCGAGCTGTTCGCCGCCTTTCCCGCACCGACGTACGCCACCTACGGCAATGTCGACATGCCGCCTCTGTGGGCGGAGTACGCCGGACCCGGCACCACGGTCCTGGACGGGGAACGGGTGGAGATCGGCGGCTGGACCTTCGGGTTCGTCGGCGGCGGGCTGCGCACCCCGATGCGCACGCCGTACGAGATCGACGACGACGCGTTCGCGGCGAAGATCGAGGCGGTCGGCGAGGTCGACGTGCTGTGCACGCACATCCCGCCCGAGGTGCCGGAACTCGTGTACGACACGGTGGCCCGCCGGTTCGAGCGGGGCAGCCGGGCGCTGCTCGACGCCATCCGCCGCACCCGGCCCCGCTACGCGCTGTTCGGCCACGTCCACCAGCCGCTCGTGCGGCGGATGCGGATCGGCGCCACGGAATGCGTAAACGTCGGGCACTTCGCCGGCACGGGCAGGCCCTGGGCGCTCGAATGGTGAGGGGGCGCGCGGACGGGGTGAAACGGGTGGTCGCGTGCGCGGTAGCCTTCACGCTGCACACACGTGCGCACGACGACCTCTCTGTACCGGTCTGCACCGGCCCGCATCCGGAGGAGCCACGGCGATGGCGGAACACACCAGCTCAAGCATCACCATCGAGGCGGCACCCGCCGACGTCATGGAGGTGATCGCCGACTTCGCCCGCTACCCCGACTGGACCGGAGAGGTGAAGGAGGCGGAGGTACTCAAGGCCGACGACCGGGGCCGCGCCGAACAGGTCCGTCTCGTCATGGACGCCGGCGCGATCAAGGACGACCAGACCCTCGCCTACACCTGGACCGGCGACCGGGAGGTCTCCTGGACCCTGGTGAAGTCCCAGATGCTCCGCTCCCTCGACGGCACCTACCTCCTCGAACCGGCCGGCACGGGCGCCACCGAGGTGACCTACCGGCTCACCGTGGACGTCAAGATCCCGATGCTCGGCATGATCAAGCGCAAGGCGGAGAAGGTCATCATCGACCGCGCGCTCGCCGGACTGAAGAAGCGGGTCGAGTCCGGGGAGAAGTGACGACGGCGTGCCGGGCCGGCACGCGCGGGTAGCGTTCACCCCCATGCGCACCATCCTGATCACGGGTCCGGGCGGCTCGGGCCGTACGACCGTCGCCGCCGCCACCGCCCTGCGCGCCGCGGGCGCGGGCACCCGGACCCTCGTCCTGAGCGCCGACCGCACGGACGCCCTCGGCGCCGCGCTGGGCACGCCCACGGGACCCGACCCCCGCGGCGCCGCACCCGGCCTCACCGCCTGGCGCCCCGACCCCGCCGCCCGGTTCCGCGACGACCTCACCGCGTTCCAGAGCCGTGCCACGGGCGTCCTCGACCTGCTCGGCGCCGCCCGCCTCGACCCGGAGGAGGTCACCCCGCTCCCCGGCGCCGAAGAGCTGTCCCTCCTGCGCGCCGTGCGCGATGCCGCCCTCGCCGAGCGGCACGACCTGCTCGTCGTCGACCTGCCGCCCGCCCCGCGCGCCCTCGACCTGCTCGCCCTGCCCGAGGAACTGCGCCGCTACCTGCGCCGGCTGCTGCCGCCCGAGCGACAGGCGGCCCGCGCCCTGCGGCCCGTCCTCGGCCGCCTCGCGGGCGTCCCGATGCCCGCCGAGTGGCTGTACGAGACGGCGGCCCGCTGGGACGTCGAACTCGCCGCCGTGGAGGCCGTCGTGCGGGACCGCGCCACCACCGTACGGCTCGTCGCCGAACCCGGCCCGGCCGGCACCGACGCCGTGCACACCACCGTCCTCGGCCTCGCCCTGCGCGGCCTGCGCACCGACGCCCTGGTCGCCAACCGGGTGCTGCCCGAGAGCGGTCCCGAGACCTGGCCGGCCGGGCTCCTCGCCCAGCAGCGCAAGGCCCTCGCCGACTGGAAGCAGTCGTACGACGTCCACCGGGTCGCCCACCTCGGCCGCGACCCGCGGGGCGCCGACGACCTCGCCGCGCTCGCCGTGCCGGGCGTCGACGCCGCACCCGACCCCGTCGAGTGGCCCGTCACCGACCGGATCGCCGAGGACGGCGTGCTCGTCTGGCACATCCCGCTGCCCGGCGCGATACGCGACGACCTCGACCTGGTCCGGCGCGGCGACGAACTCGTCGTCACCGCGGGCCCGTTCCGCCGGATCGTGCCGCTCCCGTCCGCCCTGCGCCGCTGCACCGTCGCCGGGGCCGCGCTGCGGGACGGCACCCTGCGCATCCGCTTCGCACCGGACCCGCACCTGTGGCCCCGCGAGCGGTGAACCCCGCGCGCCCGTTCGGGTAACGTCGTCGTAGGGACGAACCGTAGTCAGGAGTCCGTCATGAGCGAAGAGCGCCCCACACCGGACGCCCTGGAGCCGCAGCCGGCCGACGAGGTACGGGCGACCGACGCCGACGCCTGGGCCACGGCCTGCGCCGAGGACCTCGCCGCGGAGAAGGCCCGCCGCCGCGCCGAGTACGGCCCACCACCCGGCTCGGCCGCCGACGAACTGCGCAGGATCGTCGACGCCGTCGCCGACCGGCTGTCCGGCCTGCAGAGCCCGCTCCTCGGGACGGTCGCCGGACCCGCCGCACAACAGGTGGTGCGGCAGGTCGTGCAACAGGCCAAGGCGGCCGTCGAACCCGTGATAGAGCGCAACCCGGACGTCTTCGACCACCTGGCCGCGGCCGGAAACGAACTGCTCGCCGCCTACCGCTCGGCCGTCCAGTCCCAGGAACACCGCTGGACGACTCCCGCGGACGGCCCGAAGGACGCCACGAAGGACGACGACGACCGCGATGACCGGGGCGAGGGCACCGGTCCCGGCGAACGCATCGACTTGGACTGACAGCACCCTCGGGTACGGTTGGCCGTAGCGGGGCTCGACCGAAACTGAGGGATTCATGGGACTCACCATCGGCGTCGACATCGGCGGCACGAAGATCGCGGCCGGGGTGGTCGACGAGGAAGGCAACATCCTCTCGACCCACAGGGTGCCGACTCCGGGTACGCCCGAGGGCATCGTGGACGCCATCGCCTCGGCGGTGGAGGGCGCGCGCGCCGGGCACGAGATCGTCGGCGTGGGCATCGGTGCGGCCGGATATGTGAACCGGCAGCGCTCCACCGTCTACTTCGCGCCCAACATCGACTGGCGCCAGGAGCCGCTCAAGGAGAAGGTCGAGGCCCGCGTCGGCCTCCCGGTCGTCGTGGAGAACGACGCCAACGCGGCCGCGTGGGGCGAGTACAAGTTCGGTGCGGGCAAGGGCCACCGCAACGTCATCTGCATCACGCTCGGCACGGGCCTCGGCGGCGGCATCATCATCGGCAACAAGCTGCGCCGCGGACACTTCGGCGTGGCCGCCGAGTTCGGCCACATCCGGGTGGTTCCGGACGGCCTGCTGTGCGGCTGTGGCTCACAGGGCTGCTGGGAGCAGTACGCGTCGGGCCGCGCCCTGGTCAGATACGCCAAGCAACGCGCCAACGCCACCCCCGAGAACGCCGAGATCCTGCTCGCCCTCGGCGACGGCACCCCCGACGGCATCGAGGGCAAGCACATCTCCATGGCCGCCCGCCAGGGCGACCTGGTCGCCGTCGACTCCTACCGTGAGCTGGCCCGCTGGGCCGGCGCCGGACTCGCCGACCTGGCCTCCCTGTTCGACCCGTCCGCGTTCATCGTCGGCGGCGGCCTGTCCGACGAGGGCGAACTGGTCCTGGACCCGATCCGCAAGTCCTACCGGCGCTGGCTGGTCGGCGGCAACTGGCGGCCGGTCGCCGAGGTCATCGCCGCCCAACTGGGCAACGAGGCGGGCCTGGTCGGTGCGGCGGACCTGGCCCGGGAACCCGACCCGATCATGTGACGCCCAGGTGAGGGGCGCGGGGGACCGCACGGCTGGCCGAGGACAGCCGACGGGTCGCACGGGAACCCCGCGCCCCGGGCTGGTGGGCGTCCTGGAACGCGCTCCCGTTAGATTGATCCACATGCCGACACCGCCGCCGCTGCCCATGTCCCGGACCGAACCCGACGGTTCCGCGATCATCCGGGTCCTGAGCTACAACATCCGCTCGATGCGTGACGACACCGCCGCCCTCGCCCGGGTGATCAGCGCCTGCGCCCCCGACCTGGTGCTCGTCCAGGAGGCCCCCCGCTTCTTCCGCTGGCGCAAGAAGCTCGCCCGGCTCGCGGCCGCCTCGGGACAGGTGATCCTCTCCGGCGGCGGCACGGCGGCGGGACCGGCCATCCTGTGCACACTGCGGGCGACCGTCGAACGGACCGAGGACGTGCTGCTCCCGCTCACCCCGGGACTGCACCGGCGGGGCTTCGCCACGGCGGTCGTACGGTTCGGCGGCGCCCGGCTCGGCGTGCTGAGCTGCCATCTGAGCCTGCGGTCGGACGAACGATACGAGCAGGGCGGGATGCTGCTGGACCGGCTGGCCGGGATGGGCGTGGAACACGCGGTCGCGGGCGGTGACCTCAACGAGCGGCCCGACGGCCGTACCTTCCGGCGGCTGGCCGAGGGGCTGCGGGACTGCCGGACCGCCGCGCCCTGGGGCGGTGAGTACACCTCGACGCCCGTCGATCCGCACCAGCGGATCGATGCGATCTTCGCTACCAAGGGGGTCGAGGTGCTGGGCTGCGGGGTGCCGCTGGGGTTGCCCGGGGTGACGGAGGGGGACCTCAGGGCGGCCACGGATCACCTGCCGGTGCTTGGCGCTCTGCGAGTTCCGGCCGCTTAGTTCGGGCGCGGTTCCTTATGGGTCGGGGGTGCGGGTTCGTTTTTGGCCGGTTGCGCAGTTCCTCGCGCCCCTGTTGTGGCTGGGGTTGGGTGGTTGGGTGCGGGTTTGTTGTGGCTGGTTGCGCAGTTCCTCGCGCCCCTGTTGTGGTTCGGGTTTGGTGGCCGGTGCGGCGTCGTTGTGGCTGGTCGCGCAGTTCCCCGCGCCCCTTGGTCGGTTGTGGTGCGGTGATCGGTTGGGTGCGGCGTCGTTGTGGCTGGTTGCGCAGTTCCCCGCGCCCCTTGGCCGGTTGTGGTGCGGGTGTTTTCCGTGGTTCTTGGGTGGCCGGGCTTGGGGCCGCCGTGGGGGGTGTGACGGGCCCGAGGTGGGGTCAGACCACTGCGCCGCGGCCCGGGTCGTCCGGTTCGTCGTCGTCCGTGCGCATGCGGGTCACCAGGGTGATGAAGCCGCCGAGGAAGCCGCCGATGCCCAGCGTCGCCAGCCACCACGTCATGTCCCAGCCGAGCAGCACCGCCAGCAGGAGCAGGATCGGCCCGCCCACCACACCGAGCCAGGCGAACTTGGCGGTCGTGTCGGCGGCGGGCAGCGGCGGCGGCTCGGGCGGCACGAAGTGGCCCTCGTCGTCCTCGTCGAAGTCATCGTCGGACGCCTCGGACGGCTTGTAGTCGCGCGGGCCGACGCCGGGCGCGAAGGCAACGGAGCTGCCGAGGGGCTTGGCGGGCCCCTTCGCACCGGCACCCTCGCCGCTGTCCTTGCCGGCGTCACCCTTGCCGGCCTCGCTGTCGTCGCCGTCGTCGCCGTCGTTCGTGTCCGCTTCGAGCAGGGCCAGGTCCTCGACCGACTTGAACGGCTTGGCGCCCGGCGGGTCCGGCGGCTCCTCGCCGTACCCGGCGACGATGGCCGCCCAGGCGGCAACCTCGTCGAAGGGCACGCCCTTCTCGTCCGGCTCGCGGTCCTCGCGGTCGGACTCGTGCTCAGCCAACTGCGGCCGTCCCTTCCTTGCCGACACTGGGTGCGAGCCGGCCGATGAAGGCGAGGCTCTCCTCGAAGATCCGGTCCGCGTCGTGGTCCAACGTCGCGACGTGGTAGCTCTGTTCCAGCACGACCTCCGTCACATCCGTCGAGGAAACCCGGCTCAGTACCCGGACCGGGTCGGCCGGCGAGACCACGTGGTCCCGCCGGCTGCGCAGAAGCAGCAACGGCTGGGTGACCTGCGGCAGATCGCCGTCGACCAGACGCAGGAAGTTCCGCAGGGAGTGCGCCGCGTGCAGCGGCACCCGGTCGTACCCCCCTTCCGTGACGCCCTGCTTCGCGATGTCGTCGGTGATTCCCCGCACCGAGCGCACCAGGTGCCGGGCCACCGGAAGGGCGTGCGTCGCCGGGCCGTGCATTCTGTTCACCGGGTTGACGACCATGACGCCCGCCACCGCGTCCCCGTGCCGGGCCGCGAGTCGCAGGGCCAGCGCCCCGCCCATCGACAGACCCGCCACGCACACCAGCCGGCAGTGCCGGCGCAGCAGCCGCAGCTCGCGGTCCACCTCCGCGTACCAGTCCTGCCAGGTGGTGAGCTGCATGTCCTGCCAGCGCGTGCCGTGTCCGGGCAGCAGGGGCAGCGACACGGTCAGCCCGTGCGCGGCGTGGTGCGTCGCCCAGGGGCGCAGCGACTGGGGCGAGCCGGTGAAGCCGTGGCAGAGGAGGACACCGACCTCCCCGCCCTCGTGGCGGTACGGCTCGGCTCCGGGCAGAACCGGCACGTGAAGTCTCCTGTTCATGAGAGGGACGTGAACGACTGTGGGTTCTGCTTCACCGTACGCGACCGCACTGACACCGACCAGGGCCGTCGGGTCCATTGGCGGTCCCGCGGGTTAAGGTCGAAGCGACGGACACGGGAGGCACGCGGTTGTTGTACGGAACGATGAAGGTCGCCATCGGGGGGCCGCTGAAGGTCGCCTTCAGACCCTGGGTGGAGGGCCTGGAGAACATTCCGGCCGCAGGCCCCGCGATACTGGCGAGCAATCACCTGTCCTTCTCGGACTCGTTCTTCCTGCCCGTCGTCCTCGACCGCAAGGTCACCTTCATCGCCAAGGCCGAGTACTTCACCACCCCCGGAGTCAAGGGCCGGTTGACGGCCGCGTTCTTCAAGGGCCTGGGACAGCTCCCCGTGGACCGCTCCGGCGGGCGCGGCGCGGGTGAGGCGGCGGTCAGGAGCGGCCTTGAGGTGCTGGGGCGCGGCGAGCTGTTCGGGATCTACCCGGAGGGCACGCGTTCGCCCGACGGTCGCCTGTACCGGGGCAAGCCCGGCGGACTGGCGCGGGTGGCGCTCGCCTCCGGCGCGCCGGTCATCCCGGTCGCGATGATCGACACGGAGAAGATCCAGCCGCCCGGGAAGGTGCTCCCGAAGCTGATGCGGCCGGGCATCCGCATCGGCAGGCCCCTGGACTTCCGCCGCTACCAGGGCCTGGAGCACGACCGCTTCGTGCTGCGCGCGCTGACCGACGAGGTCATGTACGAGATCATGAAGCTCTCCGGCCAGGAGTACGTCGACATCTACGCGACCGCCGCCAAGCGGCAGATCGCGGAGGCCGCGAAGGCGGCCAAGAAGGACCAGCGCGACCAGAAGGACCAGCAGGACCAGCAGGAAACGGCGTAGGGGCGCCGGACACAGGCCCCGGCGGGACGGCCGGGCCGGGGGGTGGGGGAGATGCCCGGACGTGAACGGGTCATGAGGATGTCGGTCGAGCAGCCGCTGTGGCGCGCGCTCGCGGCCTACCGCGTCCTGACGATGCTGTACGCCATCGGCCTGTTCGCCACCGCCTACGACCGGTTCGCGCGGCCCTGGCTCGCCCTCGCCTACTACGGCGTCCTGTCCGTGTGGACCCTCGCCGCCCTGCCCAAGGTGAGCAACGCGGCGAGCTGCACCAGGCGGTTCCTCGCCGCCGACCTGACGATCGCGCTCGTCGGCATCCTCCTCACGCCGGTCGCCGACGCCCACGAGCGGGTCGCCGACGGCGGTCCGACGCTGCCCTCGATATGGACCGCGGGCTCCGTGCTGGCCTTCGCCGTCAAGGGCGGCTGGCGCTGGGCGGGGTTCGCCTCCACGGCCGTCGCCGCCGCCAACCTGATCGAGCGGGGCAGCCCGGCCCGCGACACCGTGCACAACGTGATCCTCGTGTGGGTCGCCTCCATCGCCATCGGCTACGTCGTCGAGGTCGCCCGCGCCTCCGAGCGCACCCTCGCCCGCGCCCTGGAGATCGAGGCCGCGACCAGGGAACGGGAGCGGCTGGCCCGGGACATCCACGACAGCGTGCTCCAGGTGCTGGCGATGGTGCAGCGGCGTGGCGCGGTCCTCGGCGGGGAGGCGGCCGAGCTGGGCCGGCTGGCCGGCGAGCAGGAGGTGGCGCTGCGCACGCTGGTCTCCGGGGGCCTGGTGCCGCTCTCGCGGGCCCCGCAGGACACGGCCGAGGGCACGGTCGTAGAGGCCGCGGAGCCGGACGACTCCGCCGGCCCCGTCGACCTGCGCGCGCTGCTCGCCCCGTACGCCGGCGCCCGGGTCAGCCTGGCCGAGCCCGGCGCGCCGGTGCCGCTGCCGCCGGCCGCCGCGCGGGAGCTGGCCGCGGCCGTGGGCGCCGCCCTGGACAACGTCCGCCGGCACGCGGGGGAGGATGCCCGGGCCTGGATCCTGGTCGAGGACGAGCCCGGCGAGATCGTCGTGACCGTACGGGACGACGGGCCGGGCATCCCGGAGGGGCGGCTCGCCCAGGCCGAGGGCGAGGGGCGGCTCGGGGTGGCCCTGTCGATCCGCGGACGGCTGCGCGACCTGGGCGGCAGCGCCGAGCTGATCTCGGTGCCCGGGCAGGGCACGGAGGTCGAACTGAAGGTTCCGAAGGACGCCGCGCAGGCGTGGGGGAAGGCGGAGAAGCGATGAGCGAGCAGCAGGACCCGATCAAGGTCATGGTGGTCGACGACCACCCCATGTGGCGCGACGCGGTCGCCCGGGACCTGTCCGAGTCCGGCTTCGAGGTGGTCGCCACCGCCGGGGACGGCGAGCAGGCGGTGCGCCGCGCCCTGGCGACCGGTCCGGACGTGCTGGTCCTGGACCTCAACCTGCCGGCGAAACCCGGGGTCCAGGTGTGCAAGGAACTCGTCGGCGCCGATCCGCGGCTGCGTGTTCTGGTGCTGTCGGCGAGCGGGGAGCACGCGGACGTCCTGGAGGCCGTGAAGTCCGGCGCGACCGGCTATCTGCTCAAGTCGGCGTCCACGGAGGAACTGCTGGACGCGGTGCGCCGGACCGCGGTCGGCGACCCGGTGTTCACGCCCGGCCTCGCCGGACTGGTCCTCGGCGAGTACCGCCGGCTGGCCGCCGAGCCGGGGCCGGCCCCGGACGACGCCGAACCGAAGGCGCCACGGCTGACCGACCGCGAGACGGAAGTACTGCGCCTGGTCGCCAAGGGCCTGAGCTACAAGCAGATCGCCGAACGCCTCGTCATCTCCCACCGCACCGTCCAGAACCATGTGCAGAACACCCTTGGCAAGCTCCAGTTGCACAACCGGGTCGAGCTGGTGCGGTACGCGATCGAGCGCGGACTGGACGACGAGTGAGGAACATTTCCCGCATATCCCGATGTCCACTCTTTCGAGTGGATCCGCATGAGTCCGGAATGATCAACCCTGCCTCAATTCAGGGGAATTGACCATCCCGCCCATCACGGAGTGACCTGGATCACTATTAGCGTCTTCCTTCACCAGGCAACCGCGGCGAAGGGACATTTCCATGCGGGTCGGAGTACTGACCGGAGGCGGCGACTGCCCCGGGCTCAACGCCGTCATCCGGGGCGTCGTCCGCAAGGGCGTGCAGGAGTACGGCTATGACTTCGTCGGCTTCCGGGACGGCTGGCGGGGCCCCCTCGAAGCGGACACCGTCCGTCTCGACATCCCCGCGGTGCGCGGCATCCTGCCCCGCGGCGGCACCATGCTCGGCTCCTCACGGACCAATCCGCTCAAGGTCGAGGGCGGCATCCGCCGTATCAAGGACAACCTCGCCAAGCAGGAGGTCGAGGCACTGATCGCGATCGGCGGCGAGGACACCCTGGGCGTGGCCGCGCGGCTGTCCGACGAGTACGGCCTGCCGTGCGTCGGCGTCCCGAAGACCATCGACAACGACCTCTCCGCCACCGACTACACCTTCGGCTTCGACACCGCCGTAGGCATCGCCACCGAGGCGATCGACCGGCTGCACACCACCGCCGAGTCGCACATGCGCGTCCTGGTCGTGGAGGTGATGGGCCGTCATGCCGGCTGGATCGCCCTGCACTCCGGGCTGGCCGGCGGCGCCAACGTCATCCTCATCCCCGAGCAGCGCTTCGACGTCGACCAGGTGTGCGGCTGGGTGACCTCCCGTTTCCGGGCGTCGTACGCCCCGATCGTGGTCGTCGCCGAGGGCGCCATGCCCAAGGACGGCGAGATGGTCCTCAAGGACGAATCGCTGGACTCCTTCGGGCATGTGCGGCTCTCCGGCGTCGGCGAATGGCTGGCCAAGGAGATCGAGAAGCGGACCGGCAAGGAGGCCCGCACCACGGTCCTCGGGCATGTGCAGCGCGGCGGCACGCCGAGCGCGTTCGACCGCTGGCTCGCCACCCGGTTCGGCCTGCACGCCATCGACGCCGTCCGCGACGGCGACTTCGGCAGCATGGTCGCCCTGCGCGGCACCGACATCGTCCGCGTCCCGATCTCCGAGGCCACGGCCAAACTCAAGACGGTCGACCCGAAGCTGTACAAGGAAGTCGGCGTCTTCTTCGGCTGACCCCCCTCACCCCCAAAACGCCGCCGCCCTACGCGGCGGCGTCCCACACGCCCCCCGACAGGGGCGCGAGGAACTGCGCGCTCAGCCCCCACGCTCCCGCGCCCGGAGAACGCCGTACAGCCCCCCCCACGCCCCTAGGGCGTGTTTCGAAAGTCCGGTCTGGCCCGCGACGCGAAACACGCCCTAGTGCGTACGATCCGCAGGCGAAGTACCGCGAGAACCCCCGCCCTCGAAGCAACCGTTCTGCAGCTGGGCAACCAACTCCCTTACGATCGCCGCCCCGTTCAGCGTCAGGATCGACTCGGGATGGAACTGGACGCCCGCGAACCCGGCCCCCCGCACGGCATGCACGTCGCCGTTGGCCGCCCGGCTCACCTCGACGCCGTGCGCGCCCAGCTCCCGGTACGCGTCCTCGTCGCAGCGCGCCACGAAGCTGTTGTAGAAGCCGACGGTCTCCCGGCGCCCGAACAGATCGATCGCGACCTGCGCACCCTGCCGGGGCACCTCCTTGCGGACGATCTCGAGCCCCAGCTCGGCCGCGATCAGCTCGTGCCCGAGGCAGACCCCGAGCACCCCGTGCCGGTGGCTGCCGATCACCTCGGCCGTCAGCGCGCGCAGCACCCGCACCTTGGGGTCGGTCAGGTCCGAGGGGTCGCCGGGCCCGGGCCCCAGCACCACCGGACCCGCGTGGCCGAGCACGGCCGCCCGCAACCCCGGCTCGTCGAACCGCCGTACGGTCACATCGAGACCGCCGGAGCGCAGCACATGCGCCAGCATCGCGGTGAAGGTGTCCTCGCCGTCCACCACCAGGGCATGGCCGCTCCGGGCCGCGGGGTGCTCCTGCATCCGCAGCCAGAACGGCGCGAGCGAGGCGCGGCGCCCGTCCAGCGCCGCCCGGACGCGCGGGTCGTCGGCCAGCCGGGCCAGCGTCGCCTCCGCGCGCGGCCGGGCCGGACGCACGCCGAGGGCCGCCAGCACACCCGCCGCCTTGGCGTGCGTCTCCGCCACCTCCCCGGCCGGGTCAGAACCCCGTACCAGCGTCGCGCCGACCGGGACGCGCAGCCGGCCGGCCGCGTCGATGTCGGCGGTGCGGATGAGGATGGGCGAGTCCAGGGTCTGCGCCCCTCCGGAGTCCCGGCCGAGCAGGGCCAGCGCGGCGCCGTAGTACCCGCGCCCGCCCACCTCGTGCCGTTCGATCACCCGGCAGGCGTTCTGCACCGGCGACCCGGTCACGGTGGCCGCGAACATGGTCTCCCGCAGTACGTCCCGCACGTCGAGCGACGATTTCCCGCGCAGTTCGTACTCGGTGTGGGCGAGGTGCGCCATCTCCTTGAGCCGGGGGCCGACGACCACCCCGCCCATGTCGCCGACGGTGCACATCATCTTCAGTTCCTCGTCGACGACCATCGACAGTTCCTCGATCTCCTTGCCGTCGGCGAGGAAGCCGAGCAGATGCTCGGGGGTCGGCCCGCCCTCCGGGTAGCGGTACGTGCCGCTGATCGGGTTCATCACGACCGTGCCGCCGGACATCCGCACGTGCACCTCGGGGCTGGCGCCGACCAGGGTCCGCCCGCCCGTCGCCCGCCCCGGCCCCTGCGCGGAAGGTCCTTCGGGCCCTCGCCGATCGCCGGTGTGCACGAGGAACGTCCAGTAAGCGCCCCGTTCGCCCTCCAGGAGTCGCCGGAACAGGGCGAGGGCGTCGGCCCGCGCGAAGTCCCGGATCTCGCCCTCGTAGGTCCGCCGGATGACGAAGTTGGCTCCCTCGCCCGCCCCGATCTCCTCGCGCAGCACCCGGCCGACGATCCCGGCGTACTCCTCGTCGCCGATGTCGAAGCCCCCGCCGGTGACCTGCACGGCGTGTGCGGGCAGTTGCTCCAGCGCCTCGGCGAGCGGGATCTCGTGGGTCTCCTCGGGGGTGAGTACGAGCAGTGGCGTCCCGTCGTCGCGGACGTCGAAGCCGCGCTCCCGGATCTGCCGGAAGGGCACGAGGGCCAGACCCTCGTCGGGCAGGTCGGCGAGCCGGTCGCAGGCGCGCATGGGGCCGACGAGCAGTTCCACGGTGTCCTCGTCGCGGCCGGGCGTGCGGCGGCGCAGCAGCGCGAAGGGGCGGGGGTCGTGCAACAGGTCCAGCAGATCCATGGGTTCGTCGTCCTTCTCGGTGGTCTCGGTGGTCTCGGCCGGCCGGTCGTGCCGGGCGGGTCGAGGCAGATGGAGAGGGACGGCCCGTGAAACGCCGAAGGCCGCCCCCTCGGGCGGCCTTCGCGAAGTCCTGCGTACGCGCAGTCAGTGGGCCGCCGAAGGAGCGGTCCACCACCAGGTGCGGGTCGAATGCGCGAACATGCCGGGAACCCTACCGCACCGCCTCGTCGTCCACGGGGCAGTCGGTCCGTCTCACCAGTCGAGCCGGAGGAAAACATGTCGACACGACCCCGTAATGTTTACGAGGTGACCGTGAACGCTAAGACCAGCGCGAGCGCTGGCAACACCTGGCGAAACCTGCCCGCGGCGCAGCAGCCGGACTACCCCGACGCCGAATCGCTGCGCGCGGTGATCGAGGAGCTGGAGTCGTATCCGCCGCTCGTCTTCGCGGGCGAGTGCGACCAGTTGCGCGACCGGATGGCGTCCGTCGCCCGGGGCGAGGCGTTCCTGCTCCAGGGCGGCGACTGCGCGGAGGCCTTCGACGCGGTGTCCGCCGATCACATCCGCAACAAGCTGAAGACGCTGCTGCAGATGGGCGCCGTACTGACGTACGCGGCGTCGGTGCCGGTGGTGAAGGTGGGCCGGATCGCGGGCCAGTACTCCAAGCCGCGTTCCAAGCCGACCGAGACGCGTGACGGGGTCACGCTGCCGGTGTACCGGGGTGATTCGGTCAACGGTTTCGATTTCACCGAGGCCAGCCGGATCCCGGACCCGGAGCGGCTGAAGCGGATGTACCACACCTCCGCGTCGACGCTGAACCTGGTGCGCGCGTTCACCACCGGCGGGTACGCGGATCTCCGACAGGTGCATGCCTGGAACCAGGACTTCGTGAAGTCGTCCCCGTCGGGGCAGCGCTACGAGCAGCTGGCCCGGGAGATCGACAACGCGCTGAACTTCATGCAGGCGTGCGGTGCGGAGCCGGAGGAGTTCAAGACGGTCGAGTTCTTCTCCTCGCACGAGGCGCTGCTGCTGGACTACGAGTCGGCGCTGACCCGGGTGGACTCCCGCACGGGGCGGTTGTACGACGTGTCGGCGCACATGGTGTGGATCGGCGAGCGCACCCGGCAGCTGGATCACGCGCATGTCGAGTTCGCCTCGCGGATCAGCAACCCGCTGGGGATCAAGCTGGGCCCGAACACGACGGCGGAGGAGGCACTGCGCTACGTCGACCGGCTGGACCCGGAGCGGGAGCCGGGCCGGCTGACGTTCATCGTGCGGATGGGCGCGGACAAGATCCGGGACCGGCTGCCGGAGCTGGTGGAGAAGGTCACGTCGTCGGGTGCGGTGGTGGCGTGGGTGACCGACCCGATGCACGGCAACACGTTCGAGGCGGCCTCGGGGCACAAGACGCGTCGTTTCGACGACGTGCTGGACGAGGTGAAGGGCTTCTTCGAGGTCCACAAGTCGCTGGGGACGCATCCGGGCGGCATCCATGTGGAGCTGACCGGTGACGACGTCACCGAGTGTGTGGGCGGCGGGGACGAGATCTTCGTCGACGATCTGCACCAGCGCTACGAGACGGCCTGCGACCCCCGCCTGAACCGCAGCCAGTCCCTCGACCTGGCCTTCCTCGTCGCCGAGATGTACCGCGACCAGTGACGAACGCGGACATTGCCGGGATGTGACGACATCCCCGGGATGTGACATGGGGCGCGGATCACATGCGATCCGCGCCCTTCGCGCTTTTCCGGACCCTGCGCCATGGGTAAGGTTAGGTTTGCCTCACCGAATCAGCGGGATGGCGCACATGACCGATCCCGTGGGAGGTGAACCGCGTGTACGTCTGCAGTTGCTTCGGCATCACGGAGCAGCAGGTGAAGGAGCACGCGGGGGACGGCATCCGCACCCCTCGCCAGATCGCCTCCGCCTGCAAGGCGGGCACCGACTGCGGATCGTGCGTGCGCCGGATCCAGGCGCTGCTGGGGCGCGGCGCGTGCCCGCGGCGTGAGCCGACAGAGGACCTCGAAGAGGCGGCGTAAGCGCTCCGCCGAGGGCCGGTGTGCCCTCGCCGCCGGTCGACTGCGGGTTCGTTGTGGGTGGTCGTGCCCGCGCGCCGGAGCCGCATAGGGACACGGCCCCGCGTCCCTTCGGGCCGCCTAGCCCTTCGGCTGTTTGATGAGCTGTGAGATGTAGAGCGCCTCGCCGAGCTTGTCCACCAGTTCCAGCTGGGTGTCCAGGTAGTCGATGTGGTGCTCCTCGTCCTCCAGGATCGACTCGAAGATGTTCGCGGACGTGATGTCACCCTTGTCGCGCATCACCTTGATCCCGCTCCTGAGCCGGTCGATCGCCTCCACCTCGATCTGCCGGTCCGCCTCGAACATCTCCCTCACGGTCTGTCCCACCCGCACATGGAACAGCCGCTGGTAGTTCGGCAGCCCCTCCAGGAACAGGATCCGGTCGGTCAGCACCTCGGCGTGCCGCATCTCGTCGAACGACTCACGCCGCGTGTACTCGGCGAGCTTGTACCAGCCGGAGTTCTCCTGCATCTTCGCGTGCAGGAAGTACTGGTTGATCGCGGTTAGCTCGCCGGTGAGCTGCTCGTTGAGGAACTCGATGACCTCGGGGTCGCCCTGCATCGCAGAGGCTCCTTCCGGACAGGGGATGGCGGGAGGTTGCGGCGGCATGATTGCACCGGTAGAGAAGATCGTCCAGTAAGTATGTACTTAGCCGTTAAGTGCCTGCATGGTTATTTTTGTCCCGTTAGGGGCCCCGGTCGGGTGCACCGCTCCGGGTCTGTCAGGATGGAGACATGGGTCATCCGGTGGAGCGCGGGTCTGGAGTGTCGGAAGAAGGTGTACGGTCCGAGCTTCCGCCGGGGCAGCGGCTGCAACGCGGCTGGCCGGTCACGCACTACGGGCCGGTGCCGAAGTTCCGGCCCGAACGCTGGGAGTTCAGGGTCTTCGGCGCCACCGCCGACGGTGCCAAGCACTGCTGGAACCACGACGAGTTCACGGCCCTGCCGTACGCCACCGTGGTGGCCGATCTGCACTGTGTGACCAAGTTCAGCATGCTCGGGGCCGAGTGGGGCGGCGTCCCGGCGAGCGCGATCCTGGAGATCGCACCGCCCGCGCCGAATGTCACCCATGTGATGGTCTGGGCGGAGTACGGCTTCAGCTCGAACCTCCGCCTGTTCGACTTCGCCGCCGAGCGCGCCATCTTCGCCACGCACAAGGACGGCGAACTGCTCACCGCCGAGCACGGCTTCCCGGTCCGGCTCGTGATCCCCCATCTGTATGCCTGGAAGGGCCCCAAATGGGTCCGCGGGGTCGAGTACATGACCGCCGACCGCCGCGGCTTCTGGGAGGAACGCGGCTACCACAACGTCGGCGACCCCTGGCAGGAGCAGCGCTACTCCTACCAGGAGCGCCCCGGGGACGGCCCGGAACTCTGACCGGCGCCTCAGCGGTGGTACTGGCGCACCAGGCGTGCCCTGGGGAGCGAATCAGCGCCGGCCGGTTCGGGCGGGGCCCCTGCTCAGTGGGAAGACCGCAGGCTCTTCAGCCGTGCCACGTCCGCCGCATGCCCCTCCGTGCCGCCGGGCGTCTCGATCACCAGCGGTACGCCGGCCGTCGCCGGGTGCGTCATCAGCGCCCGGAACGGGTCCTCGCCGATGTGCCCGGCGCCGATGTTCTCGTGCCGGTCCTTGTGGGCGCCCACCACGTCCTTGGAGTCATTGGCGTGGATCAGCTTCAGCCGGCCCTCGCCCACCGTGTCCACCAGCAGGTCCAGGGTCTGGTGCATGCCGCTCGGGCCGGTCAGATCGTGCCCGGCGGCGAAGACATGACAGGTGTCCAGGCACACGCCCAGTTTCGGGTGGGCGTCCAGCGCCTCGAAGTACGGCCCGAAGTCCCAGGTGCGCGAGCACAGCGAGGCGCCCTGCCCGGCGGTCGACTCCAGCAGCAGGAACGGGTCGTCGTCATGGGTCAGCTCGTCCAGCAGCGGCAGCAGACATGTGCGCACCTGCTTCAGCGCGACCTCGCGCGCCCGCCCACCGGTCGCGCTGCCCGTGTGCACGACCACGCCCAGCGCGCCGATCTCCCGCCCCCGGCGCAGCGAGTGCCGCAGCGACTCCACCGACTTCTCCACGGTCGCCTCGGTGTGCGAACCGAAGTTGATCAGGTACGGGGCGTGTACGTACGCCGGGATCGAGTCCTGCGCACAGGCCGCGCGGAACTCCTCGTCCTGCCGGGGGTTCCCGGCCGGGGTGGCCCAGCCACGCGGATTGGCGACGAAGACCTGCACGGTCTCCGCCTTCAGCGCACGGGCGTACGACAACCCCACGGAGTGCAGCCCGCCGGCCACGGGGACATGAGCGCCTATCGGATTACGGGAGGGACCGGGCGGCACGACGGAACCGGAGTGCTGACTCATCACCCGTTCAGCCTGTCACGCCGACCGCTCCCCACGGAAAACAACCCCCACACCCCTGTCGCCGCACGGCGGCGGCAGGCAGCCCACTCGGACGGTCAGCGGATGGTGATCGTTATCGTCGAGCCCTTCGGGGCCGTCTCGCCCGCGTCGACCGACTGCTTCTTCACCGTGTCGCCGAACAGGCCCAGGAGCCCGCGGTCCTCCGAGACCTTGAAGCCGGAGTTCTCCAGCAGCTTCTTCGCGTCGCCGACACTGGCCCCGACCACGTTCGGCACCTCGACCATCTCCGGGCCCTTGGACAGCGTCAGCCGGACCGTGTCGCCCTCGGCCGCCTCGCTGTCGCCGGCCGGGGTCTGCCGGGCGACCTCGCCCTTGTCGAACTCGGAGTTCACCTGCTCCGCGGAGACCTCCACCTTGAGCCCGGCGTCCTCCAGCTCCGCCCGCGCGCTGTCCAGATCTTCACCGGTGACGTCCGGCACGTCGATCGGGCTGCCCTTGCTGACGGTGAGCGCAATCGCCGACCCCGCGTGCCGCTCGGTGCCGGCCGCCGGGTCGGTGCCGATCACCTCGTCCTTCGGCACGTCTTCACTGAACGCGCGCGTGACCATGCCCGGCTCCAGTCCGCTCTTCTTGAGCAGCGCCTTCGCCTCGGCCAGCCCGTGGCCCGCCAGATCGGGCACCTTCACGGTCTCCGGGCCGTCGGAGATGGTCAGCGTCACCGAGTCGTTGTCGCGGATGCGGGCACCGGCCTCGGGGTCGGTGCTGATGACCGTGCCGCGCCGCACCGTGTCGCTGTAGGCGTGCTCGACCCGCTTGACGTCGAGCCCGGCCTCCTTGAGCCGCTCCCGCGCCTGCGCCTCGGTCTTCGACAGCAGCGGCGGCACCTTCGTGAACTGCCCGGAGTTGATGTACCAGACGCCGGCCCCGACGCCGAAGACCACCAGCACGGCGACGACGAGCGTGACCAGTCCCCGCCCGGGCCGTACGGACCGCCGCCGGGGCGGTACGGCCGGGGACTCGAACCGGGTCGTCCGGTTGTCGCCCGCGCCGGGATCGTCGTCCTCGTTGACGGGCAGCAGCCGGGGCACCGTCAGCGAACGCGGAATCACGCTCGTACGGTCGTCGGCGATGTCGTGGTCCGCGGCAAGCGCCTGGGGCGGCACCGCGTCCAGCTGCTCGTCGGTGAGCGCCGCACGGCACTCCCGCACCCGGGCCAGCAGCGCCACGGCGTCATGCGGCCGGACCGCCGCCGTGCGGGCGGTGGCCGAGGCGACCAGCTCGTCCAGCTCGTGCGGCAGTCCCGGCACGGCGGCCGAGGGCGGCGGCACGTCCTCGTGGAGGTGCTTGTAGAGCACCACCGCCGGGGAGTCGCCGTCGTGCGGCTTTCCCCCGGTCAGCATCTCGTGGAGGACCACGCCGCACGCGTACACGTCGACGCGGGGGTCCGCGGTCCCGTTCTCGATCTGCTCGGGCGCGAGGTACGCCACGGTCCCCAGCACGGCCCCCGTCGTACTGGTCACCGTGTCCACCGACCGCACCAGCCCGAAGTCCGCGACCTTGACCCGCCCGTCGTCGCCTATGAGTACGTTCTCGGGCTTCATGTCCCGGTGCACGAACCCGGCGCGGTGCGCGGCGCCGAGCGCGGCCAGCACCGGCTCCAGGATGTCCAGCGCGGCCCGCGGCTGGAGCGCGCCCCGCTCCCGCAGCACGTCGCGCAGGGTGCACCCGGCGACGTACTCCATGGCCAGGTAGACGTACGACCCGTCCGTGCCCTGGTCGAACACCTGGACGACGTTGGGGTGGGCGAGCCGGGCCACCGACTTCGCCTCCCGGATGAACCGCTCCACGAACGACCCGTCGGCCGCCAGCGCCGGATGCATCACCTTGAGGGCGAGGACGCGGTCGAGGCGGGTGTCCAGGGCCCGGTAGACCGTGGCCATCCCGCCGACCGCGATCCGGGCCTCGACGCGATAGCGGCCGTCGAGCACCTGTCCGACGAGCGGGTCCTGAAGGGTCGTATCCACGCTCGTGAGTTTACGAGCACCCACCGACACCCCTCCTCCTTCCACCAAGATCCCCGAGGACTTGCAGCCGACCTGTAACGCACCCCACCCCCCACCCACCCGCACCCGCCGACGGTGCCGGCCCCACCAGAAAGCCCCCACCACCGGACCGAGCCCCACCCGCACCCGCACCCGCCGACGGTGTTCAGCCCCCCCACAGGAGACGTCCACCGCTCGACCAAGCCTCCCCCCAACCCTCCCACCGCACCCGCACCCGCACCCGCACCCGCACCCGCACCCGCCAACGGTGCTGAGCCCCGGCCCAAGACGTCCACCACTCGACAGCCCTCACCCGCACCCGCCGACGGTGTTCAGCCCCCCACAGGAGACGTCCACCGCTCGACCAAGCCCCCCCACCCACCTCCCACTCACCCGCACCCGCCGACGGTGTTCAGCCCCCCACAGGAGACGTCCACCGCTCAGCCAAGCCTCCCACCCACCCCACCCACCACCCGCACCCGCCAATGGCGCTGAGCCCCCACAAGAGACGTCCACCGCTCGGCCGACAGCAAACGGGCGGTGCGCGGGTGGGAGAACACCCGCCCGCACCCCCACCCACCCGCACTCGCCAACGCTCCCGCACCCCCACAAGCGACGGCGCCCGCCCCGCCACCCCCGCTCAGAACGCAGGCCGCTCCGGATCAAACACGGCCAAGCCCTCCGCAGGAGACGACGCCGCGGCGAAATGCCGCCGAGGAATCCGCCCCGCCAGCCGCGCCAACCGCCCCGCGTCCACCGCGTGCCGCATGGCGGCAGCCATCCGCTCCGGTTGCTGCGCCCGGGTGACGGCCGAGGCCAGCATCACCCCCGCGCACCCGAGTTCCATCGCCAGCGCCACATCGGACGCCGTACCGGCTCCCGCGTCCAAAATCACCGGCACACGCGCGTGCTCCACGATCAGCTGGAAGTTGTGCGGGTTGCGGATCCCGAGCCCCGAACCGATCGGCGAGCCGAGCGGCATCACCGCCGCGCACCCCACATCCTCCAGCTTCCGTGCCAGCACCGGGTCGTCGTTCGTGTACGGCAGCACCGTGAACCCGTCGTCGACCAGGGTCTCCGCCGCGTCCAGCAACTCGATCGGATCCGGCAGCAGCGTCCGCTCGTCGGCGATCACCTCCAGCTTGACCAGATCCGTGCCGAGCGCCTCACGGGCCAGCCGCGCGGTCAGCACCGCCTCGCCCGCGGTGAAGCAGCCCGCGGTGTTCGGCAGCACCCGGATGCCGAGCCGCTCCAGCACCGACAGCACGGATCCGTGCACACCGGGGTCGACCCGTCGCATCGCCACGGTCGTCAGCTCCGTGCCGGAGGCGACCAGCGCCCGCTCCAGCACGTCGAGGCTGGGCGCACCGCCCGTACCCATGATCAACCGGGACGTGAAGGACGTACCGCCGAGGGCGAAGGGATCGTCGGCCATGGCTCAGCCTCCTTGGACTGCGGTGAGGACTTCGACGCGGTCGCCCTCGCTGAGCGCGGTGGACGGCCACTGGGCGCGCGGGACGACGGTTTCGTTGAGGGCCGCGGCCACCCCGCCGGGCGCGGTGGTGAGGGTCTGGACGACGGTGTCGAGAGCCGTGCCGGGCGCGATCTCCCGGCGCTCCCCGTTGACAGAGATGATCATGCGGGCTGCTCCGTGCGGGCGGCGGCGCCGAAGCGCGCGGGCGTGAAGGGACGGGCTTCCTCGGGGATGTCCCCTGTGGCCAGGGCGTGCGCCATGACATCCCCGGTGACCGGGGTGAGCAGCACACCGTTGCGATAGTGCCCGGTGGCCACGAGCAGCCCGTCGAGCGCGGTCGGGCCGAGCAGCGGCGCGTTGTCCGGGGACCCGGGCCGCAGCCCGGCCCGGGTCTCGGTCAGCGGCAGCTCGGTGATCCCCGGCACCAGCTCGTGCGCGTCCCGCAGCAGCTCGTACACGCCGCCCGCGGTCACCGTCGTGTCCCAGCCCAGCTCCTCGCTGGTCGCCCCGACGACCAGCTCGCCGTTCTCCCGCGGCACCAGGTACACCTGGCTGCCGCGCACCACGGCCCGCACGGTGCGGCTCAGGAACGGCGCGTACCGCTTCGGCACGGTCAGCCGCAGCACCTGCCCCTTCACCGGCCGCACCGGCGGCAGCACGTCCTGCGGCAGGCCCGCCAGCCGTCCGCTCAGGCTGCCGGCCGCGAGCACCACCTGGTCCGCGCCCAGCTCCGTGCCGTCCGTGGTGGTCACCCCGACGGCCCGGTCCCGGCGCACGGTGCAGCGCTCCGTCCACGCGCGGTGCAGGACCACGCCGGCCCGTTCGCACGCCGCGAGCAGCGCGGCGGCCAGCCGGCGCGGGTCGATCTGGTGGTCGGCGTCCACCCGCAGCCCGCCCCGTACGCCGGGCGCGAGCAGCGGCTCCAGGCGGCGGCACTCCCGGCCGGACAGCCACTCGGACTCCAGCCCGGAGCGCTGCTGCAACGCGTGCAGGTCGCGCAGATGCGCCCGGTCGTCGGCGTCCAGCGCGACGGCGAGCGTGCCGCACCTGCGGTAGCCGAGGTCGAGGCCGGTCAGCTCGGTCAGCTCGGCCGTGAAGTCCGGGTAGCGGCGGGCCGAGGCCAGATTCAGACCGAGCAGCGTCTGCTCGCCGTGGTGCAGTTCGGTGACCGCGGCCAGCATCCCGGCCGCGACCCGCGCGGCCCCGCCGCCCGGCTCGGGATCCACCACGGCGGTGGCGAACCCGCGCTGCGCGGCCCGCCAGGCCGTGACCAGGCCGATGATTCCGCCCCCGATGACGAGAACGTCTGACGTACGTGACGACATGGGCGTCCAGCCCCTCCCTTCGCCGGCATGACCCGGATCAGGTTCGTACGGTCGGAGGCCGCCAGCCTCCCTCTCAGCCCGGTGCGTCCGGGCTCCCGCGAGTGCTTGTACGGTGGCCACCCTAGCCCGCCGCCGCCCGCCTCAGTAAGGGAGCCTCCGTTCATGGCCCGCTCGCTCGACGGTCTCGTCCTCGCCCCCGTCACGGACCAGGCCCCGGGGCAGGTGGGCACCGGCACCCGGTTCACGTACCACGAGAAGGACGGCGAGATCTGGGCCGAGTACGCCGGCGGCGACATCGTGCGCGGGTATCTCGTCGGCACCCGCCGTGGCGACCGGCTGGACTTCCGGTACGTCCAGCTCAAGCACGACGGCGGCACGTCTTCCGGGCACTGCGTGTCGGCCGTCGGCGAGCTGCCCGACGGCAGGGTGCGGCTCACGGAGACATGGGAGTGGGAATCGCGGGCGGGCAGCGGGACGAGCGTGGTCGAGCAGGTCGCACAGGCTCCGGCGCCCATCGGTGATCCTGTTGTGCAAGAGGTCACTCAGCACGCCCCCTGACTGACAAATTGTCAGGTGACTATGGTGATCACGTGAGCGAGCAGACGCAGCAACCCAGCCCGGCACCGGGGCGGCGCGTGGTCGTCGTCGGCGCGGGCATGGCCGGGGTGCAGACCGCGGTGGCCCTGCGGGAACAGGGCCACCGGGGCACGATCACCCTGGTCGGCGCCGAACCCCACCGGCCGTACGACCGGCCGCCGCTGTCCAAGGCCGTGCTGCTCGGCAAGGCCGAGGGCTCCGCCTTCGAGGTCGACTTCGAGGCGCTCGGCATCGATCTCGAACTGGGCCGCGAGGCACTCGGCGTACGCCCCGCAGAGCATGAGCTGGACACCGCGGCCGGGCTGGTGCCGTACGACGCCCTGGTTCTCGCCACCGGCGCCGAACCGATTCGGCTGCCCGGCGCCGAGAGCGTCCCCGGTGTGCATCTGCTGCGCACCCTGGACGACGCCCAACGGCTGCGCCCCGTGCTCGCCCGGCAGCACGACATCGTGGTCGTCGGCGCGGGCTGGATCGGCGCCGAGTTCGCCACGGCGGCCCGCGAGGCGGGCTGCGCGGTCACGGTGGTCGAGGCCGCCGACCGCCCCCTCGCCGGCGCGCTCCCGGCCGAGGTCGCCGCGCCGATGACCGCCTGGTACGCGGACAGCGGCACCGAACTGCGCACCAACGCGCGCGTGGCGAGCGTCGAGCCCGGCGCGGTGGTGCTCGCCGACGGCTCGCGGCTGCCCGCGGGCGCCGTGGTCGTCGGCATCGGCGCACGCCCCGCCACCGGCTGGCTGGCCGGCTCCGGCATCGAGCTGGGCGCCCACCGGGAGGTCGTGGCCGATGCGTACCTGCGCGCCTCCGTGCCGGATGTGTACGCGGTCGGCGACTGCGCGTCCTTCCCCTCGGCCCGCTATGGCGAGCGGCTGCTCGTGCACCACTGGGACAACGCCCTCCAGGGGCCGCGCACGGTCGCCGCGAACATCATCGGCGAGGCCCCGGCGGTCTACGACCCGGTGCCGTACTTCTGGTCCGAGCAGTTCGGCCGCTTCGTGCAGTACGTCGGTCACCACCCCGCGGCCGACACGCTGCTGTGGCGCGGGGACCCCGCGGGACCCGCCTGGACTGTCTGCTGGCTGCGCGCGGACCGGCTGGTCGCTCTGCTGGCCGTGGGCCGTCCGCGTGACCTGGCGCAGGGGCGGCGGCTGATCGAGGCGGGCACGGCGATGGCTCCGGAGCTGCTCGCGGACCCGGCGCGGCCCCTCAAGGAGGCCACCGCGTGACCCGCGGACACCCCAGGCCGGACCGGCTCGACTTCCGACTGTCAGTCCGGGATGGCACGCTGGTTCCGTGACCGAGATTGACGCAAAGATCGATGCTCTCGTCCCCGCCTGGCTCACTCTGCCCGACATCGCCGAACAGCTCGGTGTCGAGGTGACACGTGTGCGGCAGCTGGTCAAGGAGGGCCAGCTCATCGCCGTACGCCGTGGTGAGAACCGCGCACTGCACGTTCCCGCCGCCTTCATCGACGGGGACAAGGTCGTCAAGGGCCTGTCCGGGACCCTGACGCTGCTGCGGGACGACGGCTTCACGGTCGAAGAGATGCTGGAGTGGCTGTTCACCCCCGACCCGACCCTGCCCGGCACCCCGGCGCAGGCCCTCAGCGAGAACCGAGGCACGGAGGTGAAGCGCCGGGCCCAGGCACTCGCCGTCTGACCCGACAACCCCCTGCGGGGCTTCGGCCGAGGACCCCTCCCCGACGGAGGCATCCCCTGCAGACGCGCTGCGGCCGGGGCGGGTCCCTGGCGGTGCCTTGACTACGGGCGTGCTGTGGCTGGGGCGGGTTCGCGGCGGTGCTTCGGCTGCGGGTGTGGGTGCCTTGCGGTCGGGGCGGGTCCGTGGCGGTGCTTCGGCTGCGGGTGTGCTGTGGCCGGGGGCGCTCCCCGGCGGGTTTTGGCTGCGGGGGTGCTGTGGCTGGGGCGGGTTCGTGGCGGTGCTTCGGCTGCGGGTGCGTTGTGGCTGGGGCCGGTCCGCGGCGGGTTTTGGCTGTGGGTGTGCTGTGGCTGGGGGCGCTCCCCGGCGGGTTTTGGCTGCGGGTGTGTGGCCGGGGCGGGTCCCTGGAGGGGCTTCGGCTGCGGCTGTGGGTGTGCTGTGGTCGGGTCGGGCTCCTGCCGGGGCCTGGGCCGTGGGTCCGCTCTGGTCGGGGACGGATCGGGGCCACCCCGGCCCCGGCCGAGCCTCCCGCTCCGCCCCTGCCTGGCCCACGGGCCCCAGCGCCCCCGGCTACCCGACCAGGGCGTGTGCCTCGGCCTGCGGGTCCGGGGCGGGATGTGCGCGCGGGCCGGACCGTGGTTTCCTTCGTCCTGCCGCACAGGCACCACAAACACCCATTGCGCCGTCAGCCGCAGCCGCCACAGCGGGTCCGCAGCACCGACGGCTCCCATCGCACCACCAACGTTCATCGCACGGAAAGCCGCAGGCGCCACAACGGTTCCGCAGCACCGACTGCCCACAGCGCACCACCAACATCCATCGTGGCGACAGCCACAGACCCACTACAGACAGCTCCGCAGCATCACCACCATCCATTGCGCCTAAGGCCCACAGCGGCACCACCGACAGTTCCACAGCACCAGCAACATCCATCGCACCGAACGCCCACACCTGCACCACCCACAGGCCCACAGCACTAACCACATCCACCGCACTGACAGCCACAACGCACCGTCGGCACCCCACAGCCCCAGCAACACCCATCGCACCGCAGTCACACGCCCCCAACCGGCAGCCGTGCCGTCGGCGGCCGCAGTGGCGACGCCCGTAGTACCGAGACCAACGACGCCCCCAGCTTCGACGCATCGGCCCGGACACCGTGCCGTTGCCTCTGCCCACACCACCCAGGGAGACGCACCGTATGTCCGATTCCGCGACCCACGCCGCCACCACCGCACGCGCGGCGCTCACCGGCGCGCGGCTCTACCTGTGCACGGACGCCCGCAAGCGCCAGGGCGACCTCGCCGAGTTCCTGGACGCGGTCCTGGCCGGCGGCGTCGACATAGTGCAGCTGCGGGACAAGGGCATGGAGGCGGCCGAGGAACTGGCGCACCTGGAGGTGTTCGCCGACGCCTGCGCCCGGCACGGCAAGCTGCTCGCGGTCAACGACCGCGCGGACGTCGCCCACGCCGCCGGCTCCGACGTGCTCCACCTGGGACAGGGCGACCTCCCGGTGCCCGCGGCCCGCGCCGTCCTCGGCGCCGATGTGCTGATGGGCCGCTCCACTCACGCCCCGGCGGAGGCCGCCGCCGCGGCCGTCCAGGACGGCGTGGACTACTTCTGCACCGGCCCGTGCTGGCCCACCCCCACCAAGCCCGGCCGGACCGCGCCCGGCCTGGACCTGGTCCGGTACACGGCCGGGCTGGGCACCGACCGTCCCTGGTTCGCCATCGGCGGCATCGACCTGGACAACCTCGACCAGGTGCTCGACGCCGGTGCCCGCCGGGTGGTCGTCGTCCGCGCGATCACCGAGGCCGACGACCCGGGAGCGGCGGCGGCCGAGTTCGCCGAGCGGCTGCGGCGGGCCTAGCGCACGCTGTCCAAGGGGTGGACAAGAAATCGGCAAATCGGGCAAATTTCCGAGGCCCGGTTGGGGGACCGGCCGCCCCTGGCTAACCTGCGGGTATGGCCCTTGGAACCGCGTCCACCAGGACCGACCGCGCGCGCACCGTGCGTGACATCCTGCGCACCGGCAAGACGACTTACTCATTCGAGTTCTACGCGCCGAAGACGCCCAAGGGCGAGCGGTCCCTGTGGAACGCGCTGCGCAGGGTCGAGGCGGTCGCTCCCGACTTCGTGTCCGTGACCTACGGCGCAGGCGGCTCCACCCGCGCGACCACGGTCAAGGAGACCCAGCAGATCGTCGTCGACACCACGCTGACGCCGGTCGCCCACCTCACCGCCGTCAACCACTCCGTCGCGGAACTGCGCAACATCATCGGCCAGTACGCGGACGCCGGGATCCGCAACATGCTCGCCGTCCGCGGCGACCCGCCCGGTGACCCGATGGGCGAGTGGGTGCCGCACCCCAAGGGCCTGACCTACGCGGCCGAACTCGTCGCGCTCATCAAGGAGTCGGGTGACTTCTGCGTGGGTGTCGCCGCCTTCCCTGAGATGCATCCGCGCTCCAGTGACTGGGACAAGGACGTCACACACTTCGTCGACAAGTGCCGTGCGGGCGCCGACTACGCCATTACGCAGATGTTCTTCGAGCCGGAGTCGTATCTGCGGCTGCGCGACCGGGTCGCGGCAGCCGGCTGCGAAACCCCGGTCATTCCCGAGATCCTGCCGGTCACGAGCGTGCGGATGCTGGAGCGGCTGCCCCAGCTCAGCAACGCCCGCTTCCCCGAGGTGCTGAAAGAGCGGATCCGCACAGCGAAGGACGATCCGGCGGCGGTACGCTCCATTGGCATCGAGTTCGCCACGGAGTTCTGCGCGCGGCTGCTGGCCGAGGGAGTGCCCGGCCTGCACTTCATCACGCTCAACAACTCCACGGCACCGCTGGAGATCTACGAGAACCTGGGCCTGCACCACCCCCCGCGGGCCTAGACCGGCCAGACCGGTATACGACACACTGCGTAGCGGTCACTGGGAGAGGGGCGTACATGGGCTGGACGGTCCTCTACACCGCGTTCGGCATCGTCGCGCTGTGGTTGCTCGGCGAGGTGCTGTTGCAGTACAAGGCGCGGCTGCGCTGGCGGCTGCTGGCGTTCGTCGGCTTCCTCGGTGTCGTGCTCGGTGTGCTGCTCTCCGCCGTCGTCGTCATCGCCCTGGGCGCGGTGGCCTTCGCGGTCGGGCAGACGTATGTCACGCTGTCGTTCCGTCGTGGCTTCACCGACGGTTGGGCGGTCAGCCGCCGCGGCGAGGGCGGCGGCAAGCGCCGGGGCGAGGATCCGGACCACCCGGAGCCCATGCCGGAGGTCTTTGACCCGAAGGCGGCCGGAACCGGACTCGGCGGGCACGACCACGACTACCGGCAGGCCGGCGGATACGGGCAGGACGCCGGTTACGGCAGCGACGGCACCCCGTACGGCCGTGACGACGACTACGAACGCGACGACGTGTTCGCGCCGCCCCCGCGCGCGGCCGAGCCCTCCGCCGCCGAGGCCACCGCCGTCTACGAACCGCAGCCCCTGCCCGACGACACCGGCTCCTACGGCATATACGGCGACGCCGCCCGCACGGCCGCCGCCCAGCACCAGGACCCGACCTACGCGACGGCGGCCCAGGGCACCGACCAGGGCTACGCCTACGACTACTCGGGCTACGGCCAGCAGCAGTACGGCTACGACATCAACGGCCGGCAGCAGTACGCCAACTACTCCGACCCGTACGTCGGCGCCCAGGGCCACGGCGACGCCTCGTACGATCCCGGCTACGACGACCAGCAGTACGGCCAACCCCCCTACGGCCAGGACCAGTACGGCACCGGTGGCTACAGCGAGACCCCGGCCGGCGGTGTCTGGGTCCCGCAGCAGCGCACCGACGAGACCTACGGCGGCCAACTCCCGCCGGAACATCCCTACCCGTACCAGAACAACGGGCAGCAGCAGGGCAACGGCAACGGCAACGGATACGACGAGCACTACCGCTTCTGACGGGCCGCTCCCGCCACGCCGGCACCCGCCCCGAGCCCCCGGCTCACCGCGAGCCGAGCGCCCCCCCTCACCGCGAGCCGAGCCTCCCCCTCACCGCGACGGACCCCCGTTCACCGCGAGCCGCGGAAGTCCGGCCCCTCCACGATCAGCCCGGCTACCAGCGCGCCCGACATGCCGGCGTGCGCAAGCCCGCCCCCGGGATGCGACCAGCCGCCGACCGCGAACAGGCCCGGTATCCCGGTGCTGTTGGACGGATGCAGGGTTGCCTCGGCGCCGGCCAGCGCAGGCGGGGGCACGGCCCCGCCCCCGGCCCCCGTCTCCCGCTCGGTGTGCACCGGTGTGCGCACCTCGCGCCACAGCACCCGCTCCCGCAGCCCCGGCACCGCCCGCTCGGCGGCGGCGACCATCCGGTCCGCGAAGGCGTCGGCGGCGCCCGGCACGCTCCAGTCGTACCCCGTCGAGGACGGCACCGTCGCCGTCACCACCATGGACTCGTGCGCCGCGTCGGGGCGCAGCGCGGGGTCGTCCGGCCGGTCGACGCGGACCGTGGGCCGCTCGGGCGTCCCCTCCGCCGTGAACAGGTCCAACTCGGCCGTCGCGTCGGGGGAGTGCACCACCGTGCGGTGCGCGGCCCCCGGCTCCCGGCCGCCGCGCAGCGCGAGGCACACCACGACCCGGCCCGGGAACGACTCCTCGGCGGTCGGCGCGACGGCGCCCGGCCCGTAAGGCTCCCGGCCGGGCAGCAGGCCGCGCAGCCGCCAGGGGCCCGTGGCCACCACCGCGTCCGCCTCCGCCACCGTCCCGCCCCCGGAGCCGAGAGAGCCGGAGGCGCCCTCGGCCCACTCCACGCCCGCCACCCGGCCGTCCTTCTCCAGGATCCCGGTGACCTCCGCCCCGAAGACGAACTCGACCCTGCGCCGCACGCACCGCTCGTACACCGCGCGCGCCAACTCCCGTATTCCGCCCCCGACATACCAGACGCCGAAGGCGTGCTCCATGTACGGCAGCACGGCCGCGCTCGCCGGAGCTATCCCGGGGTCCAGGCCGTACCCGAGCGCGTGCCCCGCCAGCAGGGCGGCGAGCCGCGGGTCCCGCAGCTCCCACGCGCCGATCTCGGCCAGCGTCGCGGCCCGCCGGGTGCGCAGCAGCCGCTTGTGCGGGACCGCCGGATAGGGCTCGCGCCCGGCCAGCACGGACCAGTTCGGCCACAGCGGCTCCTCCAGCAGCGGCCGGCGGGTGCGGTCCCAGGCCTCGCGGGCCCGCACCAGGAAGTCGCCCCAGCGCTGCCCGGCACCGGAGCCCAGTGCCTCGTCCAGGGCCGCGACGACACCCGCGCGCGAGGCGTTCGGCAACGACACCTCCGTGCCGTCCGCGAACACATGCCGTGACGACGGGTCGACCTGGGTGAGCCGGACCTGGTCCTCCAGCGGCTCCTTGCCGGTCTTGAGGAACAGATCGCGCCACACCGCGGGCAGCGGCAGCACGCCCGGGCCGGTGTCGAAGCCGAAGCCGTCCCGCTCGAACCGGCGCACCGCTCCGCCGTATGTCTCCGTGCGCTCGTACACCACCACCCGGTGGCCCGCGACGGCCAGCCGGGCGGCGGCCGCCATCGCGCCCATCCCGGCGCCGATCACCGCAATCTGTGCCATGCCTGCGACTTTATCGACCGCCACTGACAGCGGGGGTCACGGGCGGTCAGTCGGGCGGCCGGGCCATCCCGGCGGCCGGTCGGCGCTCCGCACGGCGCCGCGCCCGGCGGCGCAGGAACCGCCGGATCCGGGAGACCAGGAAGCACAGCGCGGCCACCCCGGCGGCCAGCAGCACCGCCGCGACGATCGCCGCCGCCTCCGGGTGGAACACGGCGAAGGAGACGACGGCGCCCACGCCGATGTCCTCTGCCGTGCTCAGGATCATGTTGCTGAAGGGCTCCGGCGAGGCATTGACCGCCATCCGCGTACCGGCCTTGACCGCATGACTGGCGAGCGCCGTCGAACCGCCGAGCAGACCCGCCGCCACATCCGAGAGAGAACCGCTCTGCCCGGCGAGCAGCGCCCCGACCCAGGCGCCCGCGAGCGGCCGGACGACGGTGTGCACGGAGTCCCACACCGAGTCGACGTAGGGAATCTTGTCGGCGACCGCCTCGCACAGGAACAGGACGCCGGCCGCGATGAGCACCTCGGGGCGTTGCAGCGTCTGCGGAACGTCGTCGCTCACGCCGGTCGCACCGAACAGGCCGAGCAGCAGCACCACGGCGTAGGCGTTGACACCGCTGGCCCAGCCGCTGGTGAACACCAGAGGGAGTACGGACACGGAGGCGATCGTAACCAGTGAAGCGCCGCCGTGGCCTGTGCCCGCGCGCGGACGGCTGAGTAGGCGTACCTAGGCGGTGAGTTGAGTACGCGCGCGGATGGGCCGCGAGCTGCGGGAACGGGAAAGTGGAGGCACGGCAGCAGGACGGGGACCGGCACCGCCGACACGGGGCGGCGGAGCGGTGACCCTCCCAAGCCGCTCCTTCCGCCGACTCGTCGGCGGAAGCGAGGACACGGGGGAATCCAGGGGGAAGACCGCAACGGGGGTTCCCACGGGGGGAGCACGGGGGAGCGCCGGTCCGAGGCGGCCCGCGGGGGACGCGGCCACCGCGGACCGGCGCTTTCCCCTCAGCCCCTGCCGCTCACCCGGCCCTGCAACAGCCGGGACAGGGCGGCGTGCACATCGTCCAGGGACCGCTCCGGCTGGAACGACTTCCAGTCCAGCGCCGCCACCAGCACCATGCCGACCAGGGCCGCCGCCGTCAGCGGCACATCGATCTCGGCGCTGAACTCGCCGCGCGCCACACCCTCGCGCAGCACTCCCTCGACGACCGCGACGGCCTGCTGCCGCACCACCAGCAGGGTGGACTGCCAGGTGCGGTTGGTGCGCCACAGCTCGGCCACGTACAGCTGGGTGAAGGCCGGGTAGCGGTCGATGAAGGCGAGACCGGCGCGGATCATCGCGTCCAGGGCGTCCACCGTGCCGCCGCCCTCGCGCGCCGTCCGCTCGGCCGCCTCCCGCAGGGAGGCGGTGAGCAGGCCCACGCCGTGCCGCAGCAACTCCTCGAAGAGGACCGACTTACTGGCGAAGTTGTAGTAGACCGTGCCCTTCGCGACCCCGGCGCGCTCGGCGATCTCGTCCACCGTCGTGGCGGAGAAACCCTGCTCGGCGATGAGCGTGACGGCCGCCTCGTAGAGCCGCTGCCGGGTGACCTCGCGGCGTGTGCTGCCGCCGCGCGCGGCACTGCTGCTTTCCATGGCGCCGATTCTCACAGGAACAGGCGCCGCGCCGGGCCGGGACCGGCATGCCCCGGGCGCGGGGCCGGTGACCGCCCGGACGCCGGCCACCGCACCGGCCGCCCTGCGGTCGAACTGTCGATCGAGGCAAAGTACCAGGTCAGAACGGATTGTCAGTGGCATACCGCACGATGGGCACATACGGCACCCCGTAGCGGGTGTGCCGTCAACAGACGACAGGAGGTTCGTCATGGCCAACTCGTCCGCAGCAGCCGCCCACCGGCGCCGCGCCACCGGCCCTGCCCCCTCACTGACCGGCCCGGCGAGCGATGTGCACCCCGTGCTCCGCCGGGCCACGGCCCCGCCCGCCGCCCTCGACCTGCTCGCCCAGGCCCGTGCCGGACTCGACGAGGCCGCCGTCCTCGAAACACCCAACGAGCGCTATGCGACGGCCCATCTCGCCGCCCTGCGCACCGCAGCCGCCGTTCTCGCCGCCCGGGGCCGCGCGGAGCCGACCGTCCGGCGCCGGGCGCGGATCCGCAGCGCCTGGGAGGTGCTTCCCGAGATCGCGCCCGAACTCACGGAGTGGAGCGCCCTGTTCGCCTCCGGAGCGGCCCGCCGCGCCCGCGCCGAGGCGGGCATCCGGGACGCGGCCAGCCGCCGCGACGCCGACGATCTGATACGGGACGTGGCGATGTTCGTCCGGATCGTGGAGCGGATGCTGGTGCTCCAGCCGGTCCTGCCACAGCCCCGTCAGGAAACCGCCGAACCGGCCGCCCGCGCCACCGGCGGTGACCTCACTGGCAGGGACATACCGGACGCGGGATGAGCGCCCCGCGCCGCGCAGCCGCGCCCGGGCGGCAGGGCAGAGGACGCCGGGGACCGGTCCGCCACAGGGGACGCGGAGGCCGCGCGCCCCCACGATGACCAGGTACGGCGCCGGAGGCAATAGGGTGGAGAGCGCCTGAAGCCTTCCCTCCTCCCGCGCCCCGGGCGGGGGAGGGGCCCCGTTCGCGCCGCCGGGCAACGGGCGGTGCCGCGCCGAGGAGTCAACTGTCGTGTCGGACCCGATGCGCCCCCGCGCCTCTCTTCGTACCGCCGTGGTCTGGGAGGTCCTTCAGGACGCCCTCGACCGCCGGGTCAAGGCCACGGGTCGGGACTCGCTGGACGTCCTCGACACCGGAGGCGGCAGCGGCAAGTTCGCGGTGCCCGTCGCCCGCCTCGGGCACCGCGTCACCGTCGTCGACCCGAGCCCCAACGCGCTGTTCGCACTGGAACGGCGGGCCGGCGAGACCGGTGTCGCCGACCGGGTCCGGGGCGTCCAGGGCGACATCCACGGCCTCTTCGACGTCGTGGCGCGCGGCGGCTTCGACGTGGTGCTGTGCCACGGCGTCCTGGAGTACGCCGACGACCCGGCCGAGGGCGTTGGCAACGCGGTGGCCGCCCTGCGCCCCGAGGGCGTGCTCAGCCTGCTCGCGGCCGGGCTCGGCGGCGCCGTGCTCGCCCGCGCCCTGGCCGGCCACTTCACGGAGGCCAGGCACGCCCTCGCCGACCCCGACGGCCGCTGGGGCGCGGGCGACCCGATGCCCAGGCGCTTCACCGCCGAGCAGCTGACCACGCTGGTCGAGGGCGCGGGCCTCGCGGTCGGCGCCGTGCACGGCGTGCGGATCTTCGCCGACCTGGTGCCCGGGGTCCTCGTCGACACCGAGCCCGGAGCGCTCGACTCCCTGCTGAAGCTGGAGGCGGCGGCTGCCGAGTTGCCGGCGTTCCATTCCGTGGCCACACAACTGCATGTGCTCGGCGAGACCCACAGGGCCGTCGGAGCCTGAGCGGCCTTCAGGGCCACACCGCTGATCAGCGACGCGACAGCAGATGGAGTACGCCACAGGCCCCCCGATCGCGGGGTCCGCGCCGTATGATCGAGGGAGACCGCCCGGCATGACGGGTCGGCCGCCGGGGAATGGAAGCCTCAGCGAGCCGGGACGGCCATGGCGGGTTCCGGTTGGCCAATTGGCCTAGAGGGGCGGGTTTCACGGGGGCGATTCCCTGCCTATCCTGAAGGGACCCCCGGGTCGCCCCGGCGACTGCACGATGAGGAGGACTCCGTGCCGCTCTCGGAGCACGAGCAGCGCATGCTCGAGCAGATGGAGCGAGCGCTGTACGCCGAAGATCCCAAGTTCGCGACAGCGCTTGAGGGAAGCGGGCTGCGTACGTACACCCGGCGACGGGTCTACCAGGCGGTCGCAGGCTTCCTCGTAGGTATCGCGCTCCTCATGGCAGGAATGGTCGCGCAGCAGATCTGGGTCAGTGTGGTGGGTTTCCTCGTCATGCTGGGCTGTGCCGTGCTCGCCGTCACGGGCTGGCGCAAGGCCCCCAAGCCGGGTGAGCAGCCCGCCGCGGGCGCCCCGCACGCGCGGCGTCAGGCACGGGCGAAGCGGTCCATGATGGACCGTATCGAACAGCGCTGGCAGCGCCGCCGCGACGAGCAGGGCGGCCGCTAGAGGGCGCCACAGGGAGAACAGCGTCACTCATACATACCTGACTGAGGGGTGGGGGGCCCCGGGGGGGGGGGCCCCCCCCCGCCAGCGGGGGCAGACCCGGCCCGCCCCCCCCCCCGCCCGGCGCGGCCGGCCCCCCGGGCGG